>JAAZOK010000102.1 GCA_012797815.1 Chloroflexota bacterium
ATCGGCTTCCTGCACGGTCTCTTCCCCGTTGCGGGTGAAGTTTGCCATACCGAGAGAAGCTGCCAGCACCGGTTCTCCGGTCGCCATCCACCGGTAGCCGGCGGTAGCGATCAAGGGAACCACCTCTTCCGCCACCGCTCCCTCTCCGGGCCATAAGCCTTTGGGAGCACTGTCGAAATGGTCTTGGTAGATCTCGACGCTGTTGCTCAAGTGCGCAATGGCGTCATTGGGCCATGAGAAACGTGTGGGCAGATCCGTGGTGGGATTGCCAACTGCAGCCAGGTCGGAGTTGTATATCAAAGGAAGGATAGGATGGGCATAGGGTGTGGTGATGACCTCGATTTGCCCACTATCCTGCAGTTCTTTATGAACCGGAATGACCTGCGCCATGACGTTACGTACTTCATCGAAAACGACCTGTTTATCTGCTTCGCTGAAATCACGCCCTTTATCCACCAGAGACTTCAAAGGTTCCCGTGCCAGAAAATCTGGATCGAACCATGCCAGGTTGAACCAGATCTGCAGATCGCGCAGGTCCTGGCTACTGAAACTCTGCATGGCGGTTGTTATGGCATCGCTGCCGGTACCGCCGCGTTTCTGCAGCAGCTCTTCATAGCGTGGAAAGCGCGCGATCATGTTATCCCAGTTGGCATCAAAAAAACGTGACAGGATGAACTCTTTTTGATCATCCGTCAATTCCTCTGCAGGGATCTCTGACAGCACCCAATACAGGTCTTTAGCGTCATTGTCCACAAAATCATCCAATTGCCTGATAAGCACCGGCGTGAGGTTGAAAGTGACGTGTACATCGGGATAATCCTTCAGTATGGCTGCCATATCGTAATAGTCTTTGGTAGCATGCACCCGCACCCAGGGACGGGTGTACACTCCATCCTCATCTTTATAGTAGAGGGGTTGGTGCTGATGCCACAGCAGGTTCAGATACAGTACATTTTCATCCGCATTACCTGGGGTGGGAACGCCGGTCTCCCCGTTTGCCTGTGATGTATTGTTGCAAGCATTGAGCAGGATTCCCGCCAGTAAGAAAACGGAAAGGATCAGTTGTTTTATTCTCATTTCTTCTCTCCTTTATTAAAAAAATCCCCAGCTTCGATTGAAGTGGGGATTTTGTGTAGCATTTTTGGTTATCCCTTGACGCTTCCCAGTGTCAAGCCTGAGATCATGTATTTGGACATTGCCAGGAACAGGATCATGACCGGGATGGAAACGATGATGGCAGCGGCGTTATACTGCCCCCACTGCACCAAGTATTGCCCCATCAGGCGGTTCAGACCAAGCGGCCAGGTGAGAATGGATTCCTGAGAGCCTAGGATGATGCGTGCGATCAAGAATTCATTCCATGCCTGACTGAAGTTGAACAGGAATGTGATCGCCAGAGCCGGCGTAGAGAGGGGCAGGATGATCTTCCAGAAAGCCTGCAATGGAGAGGCTCCATCGATGATGGCGGCTTCTTCTAACTCCATAGGGATGGTATCGTAATAGCCTTTCAAGATCCAGATACTGAAAGGCACGGAAGTGACGGCATAGGCGATCACCAAACCACGATACGTGCCGATCATGCCCAGCTTGATGGCAAGGATATACAGCGGCACCATTAACATCGATGTCGGTATCATCTGGGTAGTCAGGAGATACACCAGCAACGTGCTTCTTCCTTTGAATTTAAATCTGGAAAAAGCATAAGCGGATGTAGCTGCGATGATCAATCCAATGATGGCAGTGGTGGTGGTTACTGCCAGGCTGTTCCATATCCATTGCAATAAACCCTGATCATAGATGACCTTATGATAGTTCTCAAAAGTTGCATCCGGTGGGATGATGGATAGATCGGTTGAAAGCACACGGTTGCCCGGGCGCAGGGATACACTGAAGATACGCATCAGTGGGTAAATCGAGATCAGGCAATAAAAAATCAGGATCAAATGGATGATAAGCCGTTTGAACTTGCTATCTCCCCGGGCAGCATGAAAGAAGGAGTTCTTTCTTCGTTTTACCGGTTCAGGTTCCGCAGTGCTTTTTGTGTAAGTAGTGGATTTGACAGACATTAGTCTCTCACTCCTTTCAAAGCGCCGGTTACTTTGGCGAAAATCACCGAATAACCGAGCAGGATAAAGAATATAACGAATGCAAAGGCGGCTGAGAAGCCATAACGGTTATACTGGAAGGCTGCCCGGAACAGGGCGGTGACCAGAATATCACTGCTTTCCAGTTCAAACTGGTTAATGAAGAAGGAGATATTGAAGGTATTGAATGTCCATACGGTGCCAAGAATGACGGATGGCGAGATAATGGGCATCATAATAGGCAAGGTGATCTTCCAGAATTTCTGCCAGTTGGTGGCGCCGTCCATCTCCGCTGCTTCGTAAAATTCGCCGGAAATGCTCTGCAGCCCGCCCAGGAAGATGACCGTCATGAAGGGGATGCCCAGCCAGATATTGACAATACACATGGCAATGAAGTTGGGCGTCGGGCTGGTCAACCACTGCACGGGTGTCAATCCGATGCGCTGCAGCATGATGTTGATCCAACCGTATTCGTAGTTGAATTCGCCGCGCCAAGCCATGGCTGCTACTACCTGGGGTAGTGCCCATGGGATGACGATGATCATACGATAAATGCCGCGCATCTTCATTTCACGATTAAGCAATAAAGCCAGGATCATACCACCGGTAACATGGAATAACACGTTGATAAAAGTCCACAAAACTGTTCGCCAAAGCAAGGGGAAGAACGTGACCTGTTTCAGTACCGGTTCGGTAAAAACGCGCACATAGTTTTTCAATCCGATAAAAGAAAAATTGAAAAAATGACTCAAACTCATGTTTGTCATGGAGATATACCCTTCCCACAACAGCGGGTATACCTGCAGGACAAGCAGACCAAGAATGGCGGGGGAAACAAGCATATAAACCAGTGCATTTTTTAATTTCAACCATTTGACCAGGATGAAATACAGCAGCGCTTCAAGTGCAACAACAATGAGTACTACTGCCAGGATGGTGGTAGCTACTTCGGATATGCTTTTAAAAATTGCATCAAAGTTGAACATGGATCAATACTCCTTTGATGATACTTAAAAAATGACAGGCCAATGACCTATGAAAAAATGCTGGAACCGGAAAGCCCGGTTCCAGCTTTGATGGTTGCCTTGTGCAATTACTCTAATTGCAGGATGCAGGCTTCTGCAGCGGCTTGCATAGCTGCGGCTGCATCGGTGGGTGTTTCGCTACCAGCAAACACCAGAGTTTGTTCTGGTTTGATAGCATCCCAAATACAACGCATTTCAACGACCGTGGGCATCGGAACGCCATAGCTCATGGCTTCTGAAGATCCGGCCAGAATAGGATCATTGGCGATCGCTTCATTAGACAACACGGCTTTCAACCCGGGCAATCTGCTGAGGGTGCTGAGCTGGTTCAATTGGTTCTCTTCATTGGTCGCGAATTCGATGAAGTTGATGACCGCATTCAATTTATCACCACTCAGATCTTTCGGAAGCATGAAGTATTTACCGGAGGTGTAGGGTGCGGGGTATTTCCCGGTTGCTGTGATCATCGGTAATGGTGCTACACCTAGCTTGTCACCGAACTGCTCTTGATATGCACCCAATGACCAGTCACCATTAACCAACATGGCAGCTTTGCCTTCCTTGAAGAGGGTATCGGCTGTGTCATAATCCATGGATTCGGGGGTGATTTGATAGGTGAATTTCAGATCATATAAGAATTGGAGGGTATTAATCATGGCTTCGGTGTTCAACGTTGGGGTTACACCATCCTCGGCAAAGACGCTTTCCCCAAATCCGCCCCACCATGGTGCTATAAAGAAGGGTTCGGTTGAGTTATAAACCAGACCGTATTGGTCATCATGGGTTAATTCCTGACCCTTGGCGATCAATTCATCGGTGTCCTTTGGCGCTTCGGCTATCAAGTCTTTGTTGAACAGTAACATCAGGTGGTTACCACTGGAGATCGGGACCCCCCATGTCTTACCGTCCATGACTACGCTGGGAACGTATAGGGACATGTCGAAATAATCATCGACTGGTTGGATGATTCCGGCGGTGGTGAAGGGTCCGGCATGGTCGCTAACAGTCCACAGCAGATCGGGGGCTGCCCCAGCCAGGCTGGCGGTCTGGAAGTCTTCACGCAGTGTCTCGGTATCCTTCTGCACTACCTCAAAGGTGATGTTGGGATACATGGCGGTGAAGGCATCGGTCAAACTGACAACATACTGGTAAGCGTTATCAGATTCACCTTCCTGTGTCCACAGTTGGATGATGATATCCCCGGTGGGCACTTCTGCTTTGGATGTGCATGCGGTGATTGCTAATGCAAGCATCCCGAAAATTACTAAAATACTGAATGTCTTTTTCATATTTTCTCTCCTCAGAAAATTTGGGATTTGTACTTACTATTATGTGTATCGAGTCTCTTATTGCACCTCCTCTAATACAAAATTTATATTGTTCTTACAAACCAAACAATACTTAATTTGAATTAACTTTTACTGATAAAAGGGGGAAATGTTTTCTGAACCGAATATTGCTATTCTTTTTGTTCATACTTCATATAGAAATAAAACTTACTTTAATTCAGTATACACACATTTCTGTAGATTTAAAGGATCATTTTTAATGATTAACATCTGCTTTATCAACGAAAATCATACTTTGATATCCTGAAATTTTGTGAATGTATTAGAATTGGTTCATGGATAAACCAAATAAGTATGCTCGTTTTCGATTGTTGGGTGCTGTGGCGGGTGATGTGATTGGTTCACGTTTTGAGTGGAACCCTGTCAAAACCACTGATTTTCCCCTGTTTCACCCTGATTGCACATTTACGGATGATACTATTTTAACGGTAGCTGTTGCCAGTGCTATCTTACAGGGCGGATCTTTTGCCGAGGAGATCTGGGATTTTGGCAACCGCTATCCAGATCGTGGTTTTGGCAATAATTTCATGCAGTGGTTATCCGGACCGAAGAAAGAACCCTATAACAGCTACGGGAATGGTTCTGCTCTACGGGTCAGTCCGGTTTCATGGGCATATGATAGTGTAGATGACGTATTGGAAAATGCATATCAGAGTGCAATAGTTACCCATAATCATCCTGAAGGTATCAAAGGAGCTCAATCGGTTGCGTTGGCAGTCTTCATGGCGCGCCAGAAGAAAGACAAAGAGGAAATACGCGCTGAGATCACCCGGCGATTTGGGTATGACCTGAATCGCACATTAGCAGATATCCGCCCAACCTATTCTTATGACGTCACCTGCCAGGGTTGTGTGCCTGAAGCTATCATTGCCTTCCTGGAATCAACGGATTATGAGAGTACACTTCGCAATGCTATTTCTCTGGGCGGGGATGCCGATACTCAGGCGGCGATCGCTGGTTCTATTGCCGAAGCGTACTATGATGGCGTTCCGGAAGAGATCGTCCTGTTCGTGAAAAAGATCATCCCGGAAGAATTCTGGCTGATCATCAAAGAATTCAATACCACGTTCATTGATAATAACTAGTACAAAAAAACGAGATTTTTCATCTCGTTTTTTTAATTCTACATATCCCGGCTGGCCAGGATGGGAATGCCCGTTCCCAATGCGTCATCCAGAATGATCTGACCTTCTTTGACAGGCGCTTTGATCTCGGTGTGGCGCAGTAATGCCAGTAACTCCATGATGTGCGCTTTGGGGAATGGGCTGGCAGTGTAGACCGGCAACAAGGGGTGCCTGCCGCCCTGGATGCGCACGGTGGTGGCTACCATGCGGCGCGGATCCTTCATTTCACCGATGGCATATTCCACACCCCGCTTGCAACCCTCGTTGGTGACCAGCACCTTATCACCATCCTGCCGGACGCTTAACCGGCAGCCTTTGGGGCAGGCTACACAGATGATTTGTTTGGTTTGAGTGTCTGAATTGCTCATCATTTTCATTCCTTTTCGATAACCTGCACGGTGAGTTGCCGGGCTTTTTCTACCTGTTCGCGGTGTTTTTCTTTCAATTCGATCGTGACCATCTCGCCGGGGCGGGCATAGGGCAACGTACGGCTGGCAATCACCTCAGCACCATCCAGGACCTGTACTTTGACCGGCTGTTCCAGCGGTTTGGTGACGCGCATCTGCAATTGTTCGTCCCCGTGTTGCAAACTGAGCGGGTCCAGGGTATGCGGGATGACATGATGCACATTCTTGCCGTGCTGGATGGCGATTTTCTTCCCCCCACAGCACAATTCACCACTGGCGTAACGGGCAGCGCTTTCTCCGGCGCGCAAGCCTGCTCCGGTTACCCAATCCACCAGGTCATACACATGCACCACATTGCCGGCTGCAAAAAAACCTTCTGCGCTGGTCTGGAAATAATTATCCACCAGCGGTCCGGAGGTCAAGGGGTCCAACTGGATGCCGATCTGGCGTGATAGTTCGTTTTCGGGTATCAATCCCACCGAAAGCAACAGGGTGTCACAGGCAATCACTTCCTCGGTACCGGGAACTTCTTGCCAGTGATCATCTACTGCCACGGTCTCCACCGCTTCCACGCGCTCGTTTCCGATGATGCGTTTGATGGTATGCTGCATTTGTAGTGGGATGTCAAAGTCCTGTAAGCACTGCACATAATTGCGCATCAATCCGGATAGATAAGGCATAATTTCCAGCACGCGTTCTACTTTGGCACCTTCAAAGGTCAACCGGCGTGCCATGATCATCCCAATATCACCGGAACCCAGGATCACGAACTTCTTTCCAGGCATGAACCCTTCCACGTTTACCCAGCGCTGGGCAGTACCTGCGGTGTAAACTCCCGCCGGGCGGGCACCAGGTAGTCGAACTTGGGCACGGGTGCGTTCACGACAACCCATTGCCAGGATGACCGCTTTCGCGTGAATATCGAGCATGCCATCTTTTTTATTACTGGCAAAGATATGTTTGTCCTGGGTGATCTCCAATACCATGGTATCCAGCAGCATCTCTACTTGGCTGGCGTTGGCTTCATTGATGTAATGCTGCGCATAGGCAGGTCCGGGTAGGTCTTTCCTGAAGATCTCCACTCCAAAACCGTTATGGATGCACTGTAGTAAGATACCACCCGGCTCCCTATCGCGTTCGATCAGCAATACCTGGCTGGCACCATTTTGCTTGGCGGCGATAGCAGCTGCCAGACCTCCCGGCCCACTACCGATGACGGCGACATCGCATTGCAGGGTTTTCATTGCGCACCTCCCATATCCTTGGTAGGGCGTACCAGAAATTTGGATTCGCCGTTCTTTTTGCTCACTTCCAACTGGGAATTCCCCAATTCACGTGCCAGGATCTCGGTCACGCGTGGCATGTCAAAGCCACCCTGACAGCGCCCGGTTCCCAACCAGGTGCGTCGTTTGATGGCATCATAGGTGAGCGCAGGGATGGGGGAGTGGATCTCCGCCACGATCTCCCCTTCGGTCACATTCTCACAACGGCATACCACCCGTCCATAGCGCGCATCGCGTTTGATCAATTCTTCACGCTGGGCGTGGGTAAGATGTCTGAATTGCGGACGGGCAGGTCTGATGGGATTCCAATCTTTTTTTTCTTTCAGGTTTTCTCCCGCATCTTTCATCAATGCGATCACATACTGGGCGATAGCTGGCGAAGCGGTCAAGCCGGGTGATTCGATGCCACCCAGGTTGATAAAGCCCTGCACCTGCTCCGGGATCTCGACCATGAAATCGTGCTGATAGTCACAGCCGGGTGTCAGGCAGGGTGCATTGCCACCCGCCCGCAGCCCGGCAAAGATGGCGATGATATGCCGTGGATTGACCGCCGGAACCAGCTTCTTGGCGCCTTCGAAGACCTCATCCAATCCCGGTCTGGTGTTTTCTTTGTCGTCTTTATCGTCAATATTCTGGGCATTCGGTCCCAGGATGGTGTTGCCATGTACGGTGGTGGTCACCAGAATACCTTTGCTGATATCGGTGGGCACCGGGAAGAGCACATTGTTGACCGTGAATTGTGCGCGATCCAGTACAAAGTATTCCCCTTTACGCGGGGTGATATTGAACTCCGGGTGCACACCTGCCAGGTGCGTGACCTTATCGGAAAATAATCCGGCGGCATTGACCACCCAGCGGCTCGCAAAGTCCCCCTGATCGGTTTTGATCCCCACGATGCGGGTCTTATCCCAGATGAAATCTTCAAAGGTAGTATGCCGTAGAATGGTGACCCCATTGGCGATGGCGTTTTCAGCCGCCGCGATGGTGACCCCGAAAGGATCGCACACACCGCCGCTGGTTGCCCAGATGGCGGCGCTCACAGCCGGATTGATGTTGGGTTCGCGCTGGCGCATTTCTTCACCGCTGACCCTGCGCATGCCCGGCACGCCATTTTTCTTCCCGCGTTCCAACAATTCGTCCAGTTTTGGCAATTCTTCTTTGCCGATCGCCACCACATAATCGCCATGGCGCTCGAAAGCAAACTGCAACTCGGCGGCAAGCTGGTCCCACATGGGGTTGGCAGCCACATTCAGTTTTGCCTTCAATGAATCAGGGATGGCATCATAACCGGGATGGACGATGGCGGTGTTGGCAGCGCTGGTGACAGAACCGATATCGGATTCTTTTTCGATTAACAGGATACGCAGTTCATAACGTGAAAGAAAACGTGCTACCATGCAGCCAATCACGCCTCCCCCGATGATGATGATGTCATATGTATCGTTCTCTTTTATGCCCATAATTCCTCATTTTTAAGTGATGATTTCTTTCAATAAATATTTAAAAAAATTATTGAACGTTCTGGCTCGGAAAATACTGTTCGACCAGGGTTCTGGCGGTGGGTTCATCCACGATCAGCTCTTTGATGAATCCGCCTTTCAGCGCTGCATGTAGCCCGCGTACTTTTGCCAGTCCGGATACCACGCAGATACCGTCTTTGTTACGGAACAGATTCAAACTTGGTCCGCTGGCGCGTTGGTTTAACGGGATGTTCTCAAAACTACCATCCTCACGGAAGAATACGGTGGCAACATCTCCGACGATCTGGTACTTACGGATCTCCAGCAGGTCGCTTTCTTCCAGGTATCCTCCCGCATAAACATGGCTGGGCACGCCGGCATTCACCGCACCGATGCTGTAAAGCAACAGATCAGCTTGTTCCTGCAGTTTGAGGATGCGCTGGATGCTGCGCTCTTTCCATAGGGCATTCTTGGTGCTGGCATAATCGAAGAAGGTAGGGACGGGAAAGAGGTGCGCGCGTGCTTGAAAGCAATTGGCAAAGCGCATGATGATCTCACTGGCGTATTCAATACCCATGGTGCGGGTGTTGCCGGCACCGTTCAATTGCACAATGTGGGTGTTGTGGGTGGTTTTGGGCAGTAAATGGCGCGAGATGGCGCTCAAAGTGGTTCCCCAGGCGACACCCATGACCATATTGGAATCGAAACGGGAGTTCAGGTATTTCGCGGTGTATTGTGCCACCCGTTCCAGCCATTCTGCTTCCCCCACAATATCGGGCACCGGAACGACATGCGCTTCTCTGATCTTATAGGCTGTGGTGATGTCTTTCTCGAGGATCATGGGTTGTTCGACGGGATCGATGATGCGGATATCGACATAGCCGTTTTTACGGGCAAAGCTGATCAGGCGCGACACCGATGAACGTGACAGATTCATTTCATGCGCGATGGCATCGCTGGTCATGCCCTGGTAGTAATACATGCGGGCTGCCCGAATGGCTTGGTTGATCTTCTCTGTCTTATCCATGATTACTTCGCAATAATATACATCTTACCGCACAATTATTCAAAAGATATGCAAATATTTTCATGTTTTAAGTATCGACCAACTTTTATTTTTGCACCTTTGTGCTATAAAATTGAAAAAACGAATAAAAAATCCTACTATGAAATAGGCTTTATTTATTCCAACTCAGGAGTACAAAATGGCAGATTACGTTGCATCTATTGATCAAGGCACCACCAGTACACGTTGCATGATCTTCAATAAAAAGGGAGAGATCGTCGGCAGCCACCAGTTGGAACATACCCAGATCTATCCGCAACCCGGCTGGGTGGAGCATAACCCCAATGAGATCTGGGCACGCACGCAGGATGTGATCGATGAAGCCATGCGCAGTACCGGTACCCGCGCAGAAGATATAGCTGCCATTGGGGTGACCAACCAGCGTGAAACTACCATTGTATGGGATAAGACCACCGGCAAAGTGTTATATAACGCCATCGTGTGGCAGGATACCCGTACCGATAGGATCATTCAGGAATTAGGAAAAGAGGGCGGTCAAAATCGTTTCCAGCACAAGGTAGGCTTGCCGCTGGCGACCTACTTTTCCGGTCCTAAGATCAAATGGATCCTGGATAATATAGAAGGAGCCCGCCAGGCAGTCGAGGAGGGGCGGGTTGTTTTTGGCAATGTCGATACCTGGTTGATCTGGAACCTGACCGGCGGGGTGGAGGGTGGCGTACACGTCACTGACGTGACCAATGCCAGCCGCACCATGCTCATGGACCTGGAAACCCTGCAGTGGGATGCGGATGTCTGTCGCATTATGGGCATCCCCATGCAAATGCTCCCGCAAATCTGCCCCTCGTCCCATATCTATGGCTATACCCAATCCGATGGTCTATTCAAAGGCGTTATCCCGGTGGCGGGTGATCTGGGGGATCAACAAGCTGCCACAGTGGGACAGGCTTGTTTTGACGTTGGAGAAGCCAAAAACACCTACGGCACCGGTTGTTTCATGATCCTCAATACCGGGCAGGAACGGGTGTTATCCAAGAATGGGCTATTGACCACGGTCTGCTATCAATTCAAAGATGAAAAACCGGTCTATGCCCTGGAAGGTTCGATCGCCATCACCGGAGCACTGGTGCAGTGGCTGCGCGATAATTTGAAGATGATCGACAGCGCTCCTGAGATCGAAGATCTGGCAAAAACGGTCGATGATAACGGCGGTATGTATCTGGTGCCCGCTTTCTCGGGACTGTTTGCGCCTTACTGGCGAGCCGACGCGCGTGGGGTCATTGTGGGACTGACGCGCTATGTCAATCGTGGTCATTTTGCCCGCGCAGCCCTGGAAGCCACCGCTTTCCAGACCCGTGAAGTGTTGGAAGCCATGAAAGCCGATTCCAATGTGGACCTGCTGGTGTTGAAGGTAGATGGTGGTATGGTACAAAATGATCTGCTCATGCAGATCCAGGCGGATGTCTTGCAGGTGCCGGTCATTCGACCCAAGGTGGCAGAGACCACCGCCCTGGGCGCAGCCTATGCTGCCGGCTATGCGGTAGATTTCTGGCACGACATGAACGAAATGCGCAGCAACTGGAAAAAGGATAAGGTGTGGGCGCCCAAACCGCTCAGCAAATTGCACACCGAAAAATATAAAGAATGGAAGAAAGCGGTCACCCGCACGTTCGATTGGATAGACTGATCGTGGATACTTTGTCCTTTTCTATTCAAATAACCGGCTGAAGCCGTCATAGGGTGCCAGCGGGATGAGTTCAAAATCGATCAAGCCGGCCTGTACCAGTGGTAATTCTTTCAATATCCCCCGGGCTTGTTCTGTTGAATTCGTCTCCAAGACCAGCACAGCGGTATGTGTGTTCTGGTTGAAGTAAATCTCCCGCAGAATGTTCCGTTGCTGCAGATTCCACACCGTGGCTGCTTCCTGCTTCAGATAGGTGGCAAAATCATTTTTAGAGAACTTTTCATTTTCCACTTCCAGTGCGATGATCTTCATTCTTCCTCCTATGGATACATCCATTATAAAAACAAAAACGGGCATTTTCTGCCCGTTCTGGTTTTTTAATAGCAACTGATGGTGTTGATCTTCCAACCATCGGCTTCTTTTACAAGATGTACAAAGAAATATTGATCCTCAAAATTGGTCTTGATCATGTATGTGACCATTCCCGGACCGACCAACGGGTCATCGAAAGTAATGTAATCCGGCACAGCTTGACCGCACACGATCGGGTCATACGCTCCCCCAGAATCGAAAGCTGCTATGATTTCGTCGATCTCGTCGATGAAATCCCGGGTGACGTAATGGCGATTGGCGAACACGCGATCAACCAGCGGATTGCGGAAAGCGCCTGTATCCGGATCCTCGAAGTAATCCAGATAATCGGAGAAGAAGCTTTCCATAGCGGCTTCAGCGGATAATGTGCTGTTGCCGGAGCGGTCATTGTTCGTCGCAGTGACTTGATTGGATGTTTTGCTGCACCCGCTGGCAGCCAAGAGGAAGGTAGTGATAAGTAGAATAAATATTTTTCGCTTCACAACGTACTCCTAAATAAAGGTTGAATAAGTGTGGTGATATAGGTGCCAATGATACTCCTTATCTGGATTAATTGAACATTTCTCACCTTTGGCTCGTGATTTGACGAAAATCTTATAAGTCAGGTCATGAAATACTTGGTACAATGGGACGCAAAAAATTAGAAGAATAAAGAAGATCGAGGAAATCATGTCTGAAATTTCTGATTTTCGCAAAATGAAAGATACTTTCTTTGTAGAAGATGCACAAAGCCCGTTAACGGAAGAACAGAAAGCCGAATTTAACGGTCTGCACTATTTTCCGGAGGATCGCAAATACCGTTTCTATTTGAAGATCGAAGAATTTCTCCAAAAGGAAATGGTGAATATCAACACTTCCACGGGGGATGTGCGTACCTACCAGCGCTTTGGCAAGATTCATTTCCAGATCGATGGTAAGGACGTTTCCCTGACCGTTTACAAGACCGATTTTGGCTTTTTCCTGCCGTTTGTGGATGTTCTGGCGGGGAAGCAAACCTATCCGGCAGGACGCTATCTGGAGATCGAACAATCCAAGGAAGGAAAATATCTGGTTGATTTCAATATGGCTTACAACCCTTCCTGTGCTTATAACGATCGTTGGTCATGCCCTATCACCCCTGCCGAAAACCGGCTGCCAGTAGCCATCAAAGCCGGGGAAATGATCTACGAAGCGCATTAGCCAGTCAGAAACGTCTCATCCCCCTCAGAAGATATACAATGAGGATATGGTTGGGAGGCCCTGTTCTGTAGGGTGTTGGTAGTAGGGCTGCTGCCCGTGGTCGCAAATGCCAAGGCTGAAACCATTGCGAATTCTGGACGGTGGCAGGTATATGCCAGGCGGTCAATAAAATTATTCATTGTCCCACTCACAGAATCCACATACACCGGACTTGCCAGAATGATAGCATCGCTGGCTTTGATCTTCTGTTTGATAAACGCCACATCATCGTCATAGAATGGGCATTTGTCTTCACCGAAATTGAAACCGATGCGGCAACCCCGGCAGGGCTCAATGAGATGATCCCCTAGAAATAACACTTCTGTTTCAAGAGGTGTTCCTTCAGTAGCTGCCTGTCTGTGAAGATGAGAAAAAAGAACTTGTACTGCACTGCTCGTATTGCCGTTCTGGCGCTGGCTGCCGGTGATGGCTGTGATTTTCATGATTGCTCCAATAAATCGATTTCTTCTCATGATTAAATACGGAAATCCGGCAGATGGGTTTAACGTTGTGTTAAGTAACTTGTATCTTATTGTTTTTTTGGCTTTATTTTTGGGGTGTACTGTTGGCGATGATATTCAATTTCTGGACATCTTCGATGTTCCCGTACTTCTGGATGTAGAATGTATATAGAATGTCGATGACATTGAGCATTGCAATGCGCGTGTTGGTGTACGCCAGCGGAATATCCACTCCTGAATAAGAAGAAAAATAGATCACCAGATTGGCTGTTTTGGCGATCTGATTATCTTTCCTGAAGGATGTGATGGCGATGGTGGTCACTCCGATCTGATTGGCTAGCTTGGTGAGGTCAAGAATGATGTCCGTTTCACCGGAATGGGAGAAAAAGATGGCAACATCTCCCTTTTGCAGGGTGGCACAGGCGGTACGTTGAGCAGAAGTATCATGGTAGGCTCCGCACAGATGCTTCAACTTGATGAATTTTTGCTGGGCATCCATGGCGATCAGATTGGAAACTCCCATGCCATAGAAATCCACCCTTCCTGCTTTATAGATGGCATCGATGGCTTTGATGAGGATTTTTTCATCGATCAGTGATTTGGATTCATGGATAGTTCGCGCGTTTTTATCACTCACCGTATCAATGATGCTGTGTGGATCATCGGATTCCATCTTTTCATTTTCTACGAACTCCAGCGAGGAGATGGCTTGCGCCAGGGTGATTTTGAAAGTGCGATAATCTTTGATCCCCAATGTTTTTACCAATCTCAGGATCGTAGCGGTGGAAGTGAAGGTTTCATAGGCGAGATTATCGATGGTCATATAGACCACTTTTTCCGGATTTTGGATAATGTAATCTGCCACTCCTTTCTCAGAGGTGCGTAGATCACTGTAGAGTTCTCGCATCACCAGAAAAATATTCTCGCCGCTTGGCATGCTTATTCCTTTAATAGTAATAACGCCGGGAAAATGAGATCATAGCGCCGCAGTCCGAAGTGCATTCCCCGGATGAACATACTCGGAGCCCGGATCCCGAGTTCGGTTAGTCTTTTTTGGATCTCATTTTTTTCGATCAGCAGTTCGGATGAAAGACCGATAGCAACCCAGTCTTTTGATAGCACTTTCTTTTCATAATCCGGGTAAAATGCGAACTCTACTTGAAAATCAGCTTTGCTTTCTTTGAGGAAGGCGGGTAGTTCCCGGATGAACTTTTCCGTCTGTCCGCTTTCTTTGGAGATAATGAGAATTTTCTTCATTCCTTCACGATCCTTGCTTTGCAAGTTCGGCTTCGATTCCTTGAAACAGACGCTCTGCTTTGCGGTCTCCCTGTTTCTTGAAAAAGATCTTTGTGATCAGTGCATTGGCATTTCCCCAAAACCCGGGGGTAGTGTTCTCTTCGATCAGTACCAGTTGTGTTTTGTCTTCGGGGAGGGAATGCAGTTCATAACGCGAGATATACGACTGCTTATTGGATGCATGGGTAGTTATTTCATAGATTTCATTTTCTTTATAATCACTGATCTCCAGATCCAGGAGAAATGTATAGCCCTGCACACCCCTTGTCTCTTTTTGAATGGTTGTGCCAATGGGGTTTGATAGATCAACGGAAGGAAAAGTATCGCAAAGCTGCTTGCGGAAAATTGCAAAAATCTGTTCAGGCGGGTTGGAAAATATGTGTTGGAACTGGTACTTGGTCATTGCTTATCCTGTATATATCTTATCAGATTGGAAAGTTGTTTACACAAAATACTATAGCCCTGTGAATCAGGGCTATAGTGAAATGGAACGAAAGGTCAATTATTTACTCTTGCTTACCACCCCTTGCTTGTTGGTCGCAATTACAAACGGGATGTAAAGCAGGGTCGCCACAGCCAGGTTGATCAATGCCAGGATGGGTGCCAGATACCAGTTCCCTACCATGCCGGTATTGAGCAGAGCAGAGAGCACCGGTGGCATTGTCCATGGCACCAGCCCATTGGATGGGGGAACCAACCCGGTGCTGATGGGAAGATAAGCGATCAATGCCAGAACGGGTGGGATGAACACATATGGTAAGAAGAAGTATGGATTCAAAACGATCGGCATCCCGAACATGATGGGTTCGTTGATCTCAAACAATCCGGATGGCAAAGAGAATTGAGCTACCGCTTTATGGTCGGCGCGTTTCGAGAAGAGATAAATAGCGATGATCAATGCCAGCGTCGCTCCTCCACCCCCCAGGTAAACATAATCATTGAAGAACCCGCCGGTGAATTTGAACAGCATTCCGGTTGCTTCTGATTTGGTGATGATGCTATCAGCCAGTGCGGCGGTAACATTGGCAACATTGGCACCGGCTGCTTTGGCTGCGTCCATGATGGCAGTGACCTTATCGGTGGAAAGAACGGATCCTACATTTTGTAGAATAAGGGTATTGAATGTTCCCAGTGGTCCGAATACGGTGGACATGACAGGGTCAAGAACATTGCCGCCGTGGATACCCATGAACCAGAATAAACTGTTCAACAGTGGGACGAGAATGACAAGCCACAGTGAATCAGCCGAACCAGATATCTTGGATTGAACATTATGTGCGATGAAATCGAATACGTTACCCTGTGCCAGTACTCCGGAAGTGGATAACTTGGAGAAGATGATAGCCACCAGACCCCAGAATGAGATGGTGATAAAACCTGGAATGGCAGCGGTGAATGCTTTCAAGATGGCGGGCGGAACCTGTTCCGGTAATTTGATGGTGATCTTCTTTTCGATCAGGAAAGTGTACATGTAGCCTGATACCAACCCGATCAACAGGGCGGTAAAGATAGAACCCGAATTGGTATATCCCCAATGAATGGTGCCCCATCCGGCTTCCGGTGCATTTTGCGGCATAGCTGCGAAATAAGCCCCCATCCCCACCACACCGGCAAAGATACCGTCATGCCCCTTGATCTTGGCTACATTGTATGGAACCGTAAAGGAAATGAACAAGGCGATCACAGCCAGTGTACCCCACCAAATGTTACTCATCAGGGGCTGCAGCCAATTGGAGAAGAAAGGCTGGATGCTGTTCGCATAAAATGCTGTTTTTCCAAGATAGGTGCCCAATATGGAGGTTGGTGCAAAGAGTACGTTATTCAACAACACTGCGGTTGCCCCGGCTAGTGTGATAGGAACAATGGAGATAAAGCCATCCCTGATGGCGATCAAAGGTTTAAATGATGCGATCTTGCCTGCAATGGGAACAATTTTCTTTTCGATCCACCCTGCGAAATTGTTCATCGTGTTTTCAAAACTGCTCATTATATGACTCCTTGTGTCAAATGATTTTAGGAAGATGAAATGAGTTGTAGAGCCTGGTCAAGCACTTTTTCGGCGCGGCATAGTCCATAATCTTGCATATCGATCCCCTCTGCTTTGATATTATTGTGGGATGCGCGCTCTTGAATACGGGGCAGCTCATATCTCATTTGTGGTCCAACCAGGACCACATCAACGTCTTTTGTGTTCAGCTCGGCATCAAGGGAACTGCTGCCAATAGCCCATATTTCTGCTTCGATCTTTTTTTCACGGGCTGCTTTTTTCATCTTTTCCACCAGGAGACTGGTGGACATCCCCGCTGAACAAACCAATAGAATTTTGATGGTTGACATTATTCTTCTTTTTTCCTCCTTTCTCGCTTTTCACCCGACGGTACCAGTCTGATGAAAAATGCACCTGATGTGATTATCAGGATCAGAACTATAGTGCGCTGGGCGGTTAAACCTCCCCGTACATTCTCATCCGCGGTGAGATAGACGAGGATCGCCATTACAGCGCATACGATCGTCAGAATAAGATTGAATTTGAATCCCGGATCCTTCTTTTTCATTCTTTCCCCTTAAGCTTGTCGACCACCTCATAGAGGTCGACCAACTCGTTGATCATATCTCGTACTGCCATGCTATCCATCATGATATCCAAAGCGTGCACAAGCAGTACAGAAAATTCATTGGCTTCTCCGTTCGTTTCTTTTTGGATGAGTGCCATTTGCTGGGTATGTAGTCCTCCCAGTATGGTCTCCACTTCTTTAAGCGTCTCTCTCGCCTGGGAAAAATTGCCTTGTTTGGCTTCCCGTAGCGCTTCATAAGCAGTGGATTTGGCATTTCCAGATGTGGAGATGATCCCAAAGATGATGGCTTCGTAATCAGCTAAACTCATGGACTTATTTCTCCTCTACCATGCGCAACTTGAACTTTTGCCATGGTTTTATTTCATCAATTGCGATCAATTCTTCACTTTGAATATGCCCTACTACATTGGATTTCCCAGTATTGGGAAAATCCTGCAGTGCAATGTGCATTTCCCCTGCATACTTGTCATAATGCACAGAATTTACCACCACATCTCCACGCCGGATCATTTTCGCGGGATTAAAGAGGTGAATGTTGTTTTCGGTATACTTGATGCGGGGCAGCGTTGAACGGATGAGCATATCCGAAACATCGCCCCTGCTGATATGCATTTCGTCAAATACGATCTTCCTTTCGATGGCGCTGGTGCGTTTATCAAGGATCACATTAAAGGTCGGCACGGGTCCGAACACAGTTTGTATGCTTGCCAGTTCGGCTTCGGTTGGAAAGCAGTTCGAGATGAGGATGTCATCGATATCCCCGATCGCCAGCAAATGGGTGATCTGGCAATCTACCGGTAGATCACGATGGATCTCCAGGGTGGGCAGTCCATCATTAACAGGCCATGGTCCAAAACTGTTCTTATTCTGTGAGGTGATGAAAGCTGCCAACCTCAACCCCAGGGTTTTAAACTTGGCGCAGGTTCGGCGGTAATGATCTATTGAAAGACCGGTATGTCGTTGAGGATAAAAATTATGACATCCGATCAGGCGTGAGCGCACCGGTTGGTAATCCAGGATGCTATCGGCATAATGGGAGTAGACTGACGCGTTGATCTCCACTAATAGCCCGTAGGGATTGCAGGTCATGATGGATTCCTCAATGCCGGAATACCCCTCGTCCATCCTGAAACCGTTCACACCAAGAGTATGGAAAAATGACAGATCAAAAGGAGTGACCCCCACTTTTTTTAGGATGGTAGGAGCTACATCCACGATGATCTCGAATCCCATCTCCCTGGCGGCTTGATTGATTGAAGCATACTTATGGATGATCTGCTCTTTTTCGAGCTGTTCTACCTGCAGCAAAGACTCAAAGATACGGGTAAACCCATAGTGAGCAGCCAATTCGAGGTAATCGATCCATTTCTGTTGTGTTTCAAGGTCAGGATAAATCGAGATGCCCATTTTGGTCATAAGTTTCCCTCACTGCATGTTGTTGTGAATCTATCGCTGCAAATTCACGTCTTATTAAAAAGATTATATTGTAAGAAACTTACTTAATCTCCACAGGAAATGTTACTTATTAACATGTGAAATAGGGTGCATAGAATGAATTTCCCCCGTACTGTGATTATATGAATTATAAAAAATCCCCTGTTGTAAGCAGGGGATTTCATTCAGTTACTTATTTACTCTTGCTGTCGCTTGATTCCCTGCCTTGAATGAAGTCTTTCAGTAGCGAGGTGAACTCCATGGGGAAGATATACTTGGTGGATTGGCTGGCACCCAGGTCTTTCAAGGTGTCAAAATATTTCAGTGTGATCGTCTTGGAATCGATGCCTTTGGCAGCATTGTAGATGTTTTCCAGTGCTTGTGCGTAACCTTCAGCATTCAATACCTGGGCTTTGCGGGTACCTTCTGCTTGCAGGATGGCAGCTTGTTTCTGCCCATCGGCTACGTTGATGGCGGCTTCACGTGTACCCAGTGATTCGGTGACCACGGCACGACGATTGCGCTCGGCGGAAAGTTGGCGGTTCATGGATTCCTGCACTTCGCGCTGTGGCACGATCTCGCGGATTTCCACATTGGTGACTTTCACACCCCAACGCTCGGTTACTTCATCCAGGCGGGTGCGCAGCGCATTGTTGATCTGTTCGCGCTCAGACAGTACGCTATCCAGCATAATGCTGCCGATCACGGAACGTAGCGTGGTGGTGGCGATACCCTGGGCAGCCAATTCAAAATTGCCGACCTGCAGCACGGTTTTGGTGGGTTCCATTACTTTATAGAACCATAGAAAATCGATAGCAATGGGTGCGTTATCTTTGGTGATGGAGGTCTGCGTCGGGATCTCACGCACTTGCTCACGCAGGTCAACCACCACTGCACGGTCGATGATCGGGATCAGCATCACCAAACCCGGACCGCGTTCTCCAACACAGCGACCCAGCCGGAATACGACCAAGCGCTGGTATTCTGATACCACCCGGATGGATGTCGCTATCAGGATGATGACCAAGATGGCGATCAACGCCGTTAAAATTGGGACAAGACTAAACATATTACCTCCAGTTCTTATTGATTGATGATCATTTCTTCTTTGTTTTTTCCGCTTCCGGGAGAGAAACTTTCAGAACTAGCCCGGAACGTTCTTTTACGACCACCACGCTGCCTTTTGTGATCTTGCTGTCGCTGGTGGCGGACCAGTTTTCTCCGTCTACATAAACGCTCCCATCGTTTAAAATATCCGTACCTGCTCTGCCGGTCATCCCGATCACTCTGTCAGGGTTACGAACCGGTGCCAGTTTGTAAGCAGCGGAAGTATTGCGACCGACGATCCAGACGAACGCACCCATGGTTGCAGAGACGACCACTGCCAGCGCAGGGTCGACCCCTAAAAAATGACCGTCGTCGGACCGGTAAACGAACAACATCCCCATGATGAAGGCTGCGATCGAAACCGCCAGGAAATACCATTTTCCGGTCCGCTTCAAAGATAGGATCACCAGAATCACGCCCACCAGCAATAGTACGATTGCCCAGGTGTTCACTGCCATGTTGGCGACTGTATATCCTACCAATATTAATGAAGCCAGCGATAGAATTTCTAATACACCGGTTCCCGGTGCGACCAGTGCAAAGATGGTGATCAGGAACGCCAGTGCCAGTAGAACATAGGCTACGTTTGGGTTAAGTATGAATTCCATAAAGTCTCTCACTCCCTTCTTTCTTTTCCATCTACTCTATTATCAACCTTAATGAGGGTTTTTACGATTAACAATGTGTCAATAACAGGATGTTTTTTATGGCAGGAATCAGTAATATAAATAAAAGGTGGTGGTGTGGTTGAGCTATTCCGGCTTGTTCCACAACACCACCAATGGGCACAATAAGAGAAAAAAAGAATTCTTTATTTTTCTCCTACGATCTGAAAGTGTACCGTTCTTTCCCGCGCCCGCACTTGGTCGAAATCGGCAAAATAAATTCGTCCAAATTCTCCCAATTCCAAATTTCCGTCAATGACAGGGATGGATTCGGAACGTCCCATAATGATCGAGCGCAGATGGGCGTCGGTGTTCAAACTCCAGAACGGTTCTTCTTTTCTGTGAGTTGCATCTGCAATATGTGCCGGACCCGGATGCAGGTATTGACCTTCACTGCGGCAGGTGGGAGCAAGCTTTTCAAGAATATTGAGCAGATCCTGCATGATCGATTTTGTCCCATAAAAATTCTCATCATGTGATTCTTCCTGGATCATGACACTGCATGTGGTGTGTTGTGAATAAACCAGCAGAATGCCGTTCTTGATCTCTGAACTTTGCAGAGCATTTTTTGCCTGTTGGGTGACATCATGAAAAGTCGGCACCATTTTTGATTGTACTTGTATGGATTGGTGATAAACGGACATTATTATTACCTCTTTTTTATGGATAGATTAATGGGTTTCATCCCATGCGGTGCGTGCGGCGCGGATCATCTCTTCCAGCATGACAAATGGATCATGTGCTAACAAGATGCCGCTGGTCGATCCGCTACCCTGTGCACCATTTTTTATAACCTCATAAATGTCCTGACCACATTTGATGCCTGCTCCATGTAACACCAGGATATCCGGATTTATTTGCCATACCAATCGATTGATTTCCTGGATTTGCTGCTGATCATTTTCTTCGCGTTTTCCAACCCCGATCAGTTCAGGCGATTCCGCCAGAATGATATTAGGGTTGAAGCGAGCGATCTCTGCAGCCTGGGCAGGTGTGTCAGCGCATATCATTGAGACCAGACCTACTTCATCTCCTCGCCGGATGGTTTCCTTGATCTCCGCTAATGGCACTCGTTTTTCAGAGTGGTTAAGAAGGAACCCTTGTGCTCCGGCTTCCCGGATGGCTTCTGGTAGTATGGTGCCGATTCCTCTGCCTGCTTTGATAGCATCCATGTGTTGCGCGAAGACGTGAATGTGACGGGTATGCTTGGCGAGCAGAGGAATATCCACACATTGTGGGGTAAAGATGATACTCACGTCATACTTAACGCTCATTTCATCAGCATATTGAGCTAATTCCAGTGCCTTTTTCCCATACAGATAAGCTTTTGGCCCTATTTCAAAAAAAGGTGGTTTGATTTGGATGCCGGTATACATTATTTGTTAAAAACCTTTTCTATGTCTTACACCAGCAACACTTCCACGCCCATATCGCGAATCGCTTCGACCATGTCGGCAGGGGCGTCATCATCGGTGATGATGGTATGGTAAGAAGAAACGGCTTTCACCGGCACAAAACCCTTTCTGCCGAATTTGGAACTATCGGTGACAAGCACGGTTTTACGGGCGTGGTCAGCCATCATGCGATCCACCTCTGCCATCAGCACATTGGCAGTGGTGGCGCCACCTTCCAGCGTCAGCCCATCGGTTCCCAGAAAAGCAATATCGGCGGTCAATTCATATAACTGGTTCAGGGTCTGCGGTCCAACTGCAGCCTGGTAATCGGGTAGATAAATGCCGCCCAGAATGGTTAGATTTGGAGATGGCCAGGTGAGCACTTCTTGCGCGAGCGGCATAGAGTTGGACACCATATTGATCATGTTACTTACCCGTAGCGAGGCTGGAATATTGCGCACGATCTGCAACGTGGTCGTACCGGAGTCCAGCAAAATGATGTTGCCCTGCTGGATCAAATTGGTAGCCACTTTTCCAATGCGTTCCTTAGCGCTGTTATGTAATTTTTCCTTTTCCTCGAATGAATCTGTGCGGAAATTGCCCGGGATCGGGATGGCTCCACCGTGCACTCGTTTTAAACGACGCGATTCTTCTAACAAAGTAAGATCACGGCGGATGGATACTTCTGAAACATTGAATATTTCCACCAGATCAGATACAAATACCTGCCCCTTTTCTATAACCATCTGGGCGATCAACGATCTTCGTTCGACTGCGCTTATCTCATTCATATCCATCACCTAAAATCTTTCTATTATCGTGGCTAGACCTCGATTAAATCTAATCCTTGCATTTTAGCGTAGATTTTAATTTTGTCTGCAAGATGCCCGAATGCCAGTGCCTGGTGGTGTGGCGCACCTGCTTCGACCCAACGGGTGCACCATTCTGCGATCGGCAGAGATTTGGGTTTGAACAACATCTGTGGGGCAGCGACCGGGCGTGGTTTAATGGCGACGGATTCTCCCTCAGAGACGATCAAACGCCAACGTCCCTGCACCGGCACCAGCGATAAGTTGGTCACGGGACCGGCTGCGTAAGCAAATTCGAGCCCGGCTCCAAAACCTTTTACACCTTCGTAATAGATGCTGTGTTTCAGTGTTACATCTGCCGGATTGGCAGCCATGGCGGGATTGCCATGTCCGTCATGTGAGAGGATGATGGATTCACGTTTGAAATCGATGACATAGTTCTCCAAGAAGGTAGCTTGCCCTGCTAATCCCTGTAAGATCAACATGGCGGTCACGGTGGTGATATCAGCCTCAGTAGAGCAGGGGATTCCTAATTCACATAGACGACCTGTTCCATAAGAAGGAATGATGCCCACACGCGGGTCGGTCAACCATACCTGATCAAAGGATGCCACCGCATCAAACTTTCCATCGCGCGTAACTTTTTCTAATGCCAGCGCCAGACGGCAGGATTGTTCGAACTGTTCAGGAGCGATGTCGATATGGTAACGCCCCGATTCTTTGTCCATTAAGGCGTGCAATTCTGCATCGCTTATCTCCCTCATTGCCACGGCCACCTTTTCGGGTTCCACTGGCCAGCATACCGGACCCACAAATTGGCGCAAGCTCAATTGATCGATCATCAAATCGGTCATTCCTTCAAAGGCATGTCCGAAAACGGCAATACGAGCCTTTTTCAATTGCTTGATGACACCGGCAGCGCGGATGTAATCTGCTAATTGCTGATGACCCTTGGGATCATCCATCATAGAGGTCACCACCCAGAAGGGTCTCCCTGTTCGGAGGAGGAGCGAAGTCATCTCCGGAACTCCAGCCATGCCCGAGTTGAGCATGATAAGGTCGAAATCTGCATTTTCCGGGAGAAATTCGATCTGTTGGGTGTTCCACACCACTACTGGAGCAGTGGTATTGAGGAAACAACGCGCAGGTACGATTCCTTTTGTGTAAGCTACTTCTACCGCGATGATCAGATCCACATCTTCTGCATTGAACATGCGAGCGGCAGCTTCGGCATGATGTTCTTCTTCCACCAGAGGCGGGCATACCGTGTCGGCAAATTTTCCTATGATCTCCGCTATGTGGTCGGCAACTTTCTGCGCCATAGGGCGCACATGGGCGGTTTTGTTATAGTCGTCTTCCAGCAGTGCTGTTACCAGCACGCCGACTTTGGGTCTGTTGGTCATTATCTTTATTCCTTCCTTTCTATATCTTTATTGTTTCCATAAACGTGTTTATAAAATACACCTAGACATTCATCGAGTTTGCAATAGTTCCGATACGGTTGTATATAGGCTCGTTTTTCTTCATTCGGTTGAAAGGACTGTGCTGTTGCGATCATACGCTGGCAACCCTCTTCGATGGATGAGAAAACACCTATAGCGGTTCCAGCTATAATTGCATCACCCAGCAAAGCCGCTTCTTCCTGTTTTAGAATGACTACCGCCTTATTACATGCGTTGGCTTTGATCTGGTTCCACAGGTGGCTGCGTGATCCGCCTCCACTTGAAATGATTTCTTTGATCTCGATACCGGTTCGTTCGATGTATTCAATGTTGCGTTTTAGCATGAAGGCAACCCCTTCCAGTAACGCGCGCACGAAATGTGCCCCTGTGTGTCGAAGACTGAAGCCTGTGAACGAACCACGTGCATCTGGATTGATGTCTGGGCTGAATGAACCCATCAAGTGTGGCAGCATGAGCAATCCATCACACCCGGCGGGGACACTTTCTGCCATTTTCGTCAGCAGATCATAGCTGTCACTGTGTTGGGCAGTGGCATTCCGGATTTCCGTTTCTGCGAACTGGTCGCGGAACCACTTTAATGCCATACCAGCGGTGGGGCAAACCGGCACGAGCAAGTATCGATGGGGAACGCTGTGCATATAAATGGGAATGGATCGTTGGGGATCAATATCAGGATCATTCACTGTCACTTGAATGGCAAGGGCTGCCCCGGTTGTCTCAGAGACCGTCCCTTCTTGGATATTTCCAGCGCCAATGGCGCCTGCCGCCTGATCCATACCACCGTTGACCACTTTCGTGGCAGTGGATAATCCCAGTTCCTGTGCGGCGTTGGACTGGATACTGCCAATCACCGAACCCGGTTCAAAAATATCTGGCAGTTGCCCGCGGTTGATCCCAATTGCGTCCAGCACTTCCTGCCACCAGCAGTGTTGATTGATGTCGAAGTACAGCGTGGTGCAGGAGATTGAACCATCCGTAGCGAATTTCCCAGTTAGCTTGTAGATCAGATAATCTTGAACCAACAGAAACTTGGCGGTCTTCTGGAACACGTCCGGTTCATTTTCTTGCAGCCACCATATCTTGCAGCCACTCCAGGTGGGGATGATCTCGCTGATACCAGTCACGCGGTAAACCTGTGATTGAAAGCGATCCGCCAATTTTTCGGCTTGAATAGTGGCACGATTATCCAGCCATACCAGTGCCGGGTAGAGTGGTTCGCCGCTATCATCCAGGGCAATGATTGTTTCACCCTGGCTGGAAACTGCCAATGCAGCGATATGGTGGATATCTACCTGTGTGCTTTTAACCAATTTACGCACTGTTCTCACGCAGGTTTCCCAATAAAGATGCGCATCCACCTGTGCTTTTTCTGCGCTGGGTGTTTCAAGCGGGTATTCCTCTCGCTCGATGCCCAAGCAGCTTCCGTCGGGTTTAAAAAGCCCAACTTTTAACGAGGTGGTACCTACATCGATCCCTAACAATAGATCCATATCAGTCCAATTTATATTTTTTCGCTACGGTGTCAGGCGCCCGGAAGTCTTTGACCACTTCTTTCAGGGCATCCAGGAAGCGATCGGGATTTGCAGATTGGATGACATTCCTCCCGAATACCACTCCACGTCCACCCGCTTCGATTGCCAGGGCTGCCAGTTTCAAAGCGTCACTTTCTTTCGGCAGTTTCTTGGCACCCAGTGCCAGCACAGGAACCGGTGTGGCATCCACGATCTTCTTGAAACCTGCGCCGGTATAGAATGTTTTAACCAGATCGGCACCCAGTTCGGCGATGATACGGCTGCCGATGTAGATATCATCTTGCAAGTCTTCGGGCTGCTTATCATCCCCACCAGTCGGATATAACTCGCCGATCAGGGGAATGCCCAGTGCACGTTTTTGCGCAACACATTGAGAGAAGATTTCCACATTATGCGCGTCTTCTGCTTCATCGGGATTTCTCATGGTAAGACTGCCAATTACCAGGTCGGCTCCTTCTGCCACTGCATCTGCCACGCTGATCATAGGGACACTGTGGGAATGTTTGTACTTCCACATGGCGGCATAGTTAGAACCCCAATTGAGGCGGATGATACAGGCAGGCGCCCCACGTTTGGAAAAAACACTCTGGCAGTGAGCTGGCATACCGGGTGCCATCAGAACAGCATCTGCCCCACTCACTTTATCGATCACACTGGGCAGGTCAAGCATTCCTGCTAGTGGACCGAAATATAGACCATGGTCTACAGCAACCACCACGGCATTTTTCCCATCTGAAAATAATCTATTGAATCTGATCGTTACTCCTGTTGATGACATCGTATTCTCCTTGGTAAATTTTTTATAAATAAGTTTGAACTGATAATTCCTGTCGTCTGCTTTTCGGTTACAATTTTTTGGGGGATGGAGCAGGGTAATCCCTGCCCCATCCTTCGGTTTTTAATTATTGGGCAATCAATTCCCAGCCATCAGAGATAGCCGTACCAGCTGCATCGAGAGCGGCGTAGTCTGTGGGGAATGTTACAGAAGCATAGGCTGATTCCGGGGGGAATTTCGCTAATAGCTCATCCGGCAGGGTTACACTGGTGCGGATGGGGTGTACGAAACCATTGGCGTATGCTAGTTGTCCTTCATCGGAATATTCCAATTCGATCATCAGTTTTGCCGCATTGGCGTGCGGTGCACCGGCGGTTACGAACTGGATATACATGCCTGCCACGGTCCCTTCACTCGGAATGATGACCTGCAGATTCATGTCGGGATTCTCTTCTTTGGCGCTCAATCCGTCAAAGTCCCAGAACAGGGAGATAGGGCACTCGCCTTTTTGGATAGCGGCGGTAGAGGGTTTGACCCCGTTCAAGACGCCTTTGTCGATCAATTGTGCAAATAAATCAAGCCCGGGTTGCACATTGCTGGAATCTCCACCCATACCATAAGCTGCACCAAGCACTACCATGTTGGCGGTTGATGATGAGCGCGGATCCTTCATGCAGACTTTGCCGATATATTCGTCGTTCAACAGGTCAGACCAGGTTTGCGGGACAGTGGTCACTGCATCTGCATTCACCAGGAATCCGATAGCGCCCCAATAAGCTGCTGACCAGCGACCATCGGGGTCCTTGGCATAATCAGGAAGTTCATCCCAATAGGCATGCATGTAAGGTTGTGATAAGCCTTCGTCCTCGACGATCTTGGCGAAGTTCAACCCCAGGTCGGTGATATCGGCGACGGCTGCGCCGGCTTCTGCTTCCAATGCGGCGATGATTTCACCGGAACCCATATCGGTATCCTGATCTTCAATGCCGTATTTTTCCAGTAAGAGAGCTTTTAGTTCACCGTAATTTACCCAATCATCCGGCAGCCCATATGATACTAATACGCCTTCGCTTTTTGCATCGGTGACCAGTTGTTCCATCGGATCGACAGCTACTGCTTCTTCTGCAGCAGGTTCTTCCATGGCGGTTTCTTCGGCAGGGGCTGCAGTTTTGGCGCAGGCACCCAATACCAGTGAAAATAGTACTAACAAACCAACGAGCGTTCTAATTTTTTTAGACATTTCTCTTTTCCTTACTGATCAGTTATTTTCACTTTTTGAAGTGAATTTTTGAATGGACGATCATGATTTTCTTTTACCTTGCACCTCCTTATGTTTTTATTGCATGACAATTACTTGTCCATCATTCAGCTAGCCTTCGATCAACACTTCTTCTTCTCCGGGGGTAATATCCACGGTAAATGGGGTTTTCCCTACCGACCATCCAGGCTTATCATCATGAACGGCTCTGCGCGGAAGGGGTTTCCCGGCAGCGCTGATCTTTTTTGGCAAGAAGGTCAACCGCAACCGCTGGCAGCCCTTTGCTTCATGACAACGATAGTGAATACGGTTCGGTTCATAAGAAATGTGTTGGATCACAGAGGTTGAACGTAGCATGTGATCTTCATCATCTGGCGCCATTTCAGGATTGGCTGCCATGCCATCGATGAAGTGGGGAACGTAATCAAAATATCCGTCTGTGAACCAGCACTGATTGTAATAATCAGGGCGATCGATCCCTACCGTCACCGTCCCATCGGTGTTTGCCATGTAGGTAGCCCAGTTAAAGGAACGCAATGCCATCTCACGATATTTAGCATTCCCGGTCAACTCTGCAAAACGGGCGCAGATGCTGGCGAAACGTGCAGTGTGACTGCCCATCACGAAATAACAAAATTTTTGTTCATGAATAGGGATGGCGGAAAAGAACGGTTGCGCCCCTAATGTGTTGCGCACCCATTCGATCAGAGCTTCCACATTTTCTTGCCAGTCGGGGAATTGGCTATGATGGTCGAGTAAATAACGGGCTGTTTCCAGTGGTGAAAGTTGATCGCGATTTTGGTTTTCCGTATCCAGGCGAATATCTTCAAAATAGCCTTTCCAAACATTGGTCTGCATGGGGAATGTTGCGATCCAATCCCAAACCAGATCACGTGCTGGCTGGTATTGGGTCTTGCCCAATTTGATGAGATCATCGAACAGCCTGACCACTGCTATCATGTGAGAGGTGTATGCCTCGATCACCTGCCCATTCCTGACATCTACCCGGAAGGGCAGGGGGGAGTGTTCTGCATCCCCTCTGTGTAGTTTCTCTGCCAGTACTATGGCACAGTGTTCACCCCATTCCAGATAGCGTTTTTCTTCTGTCAGTTTGTAAAAGTCTATATATGCCTTGCCAACCTGTGCGATTTTATCGGGTTCGCTGACATATTCTCCGTCTGCGCGTGCCCCGAAATAGATGCCAGTTCCGGGGTGAGCGGAGGAATATGGCACACCACCCCAGACAAAGCTTTCCGGGGTGCGGTTATGCCATAAGCGTTCCAGCATGGCAATCCCGATATCCAAGAGGTCTTGCTTGCCGGAATAAGGATAATACTTGAGCAGTGCAGTGATTGCCCAGGCGAATTTTCCTGCCGGATTATCCGGCCACTCTGTCGGTCTGATCGGATCTGTCCAGAAGCAAGAGTATTGCAAGTACCAGGGCAGATTGTTGTGTGCATCAGTTGGGCAAGTACGGATAAAATCCATGGCCAATTTGATGACCTGACCATATCCTGTCCAGGCTTCCAATCTTTCCTGCTCGTCCAATACGATCTCGTGACCGTTGATATAGATCATTCGTCCAACGCCATCACTTTGCATGCATCTGGCTTGAATGAAAGCCAGACTTTTTGATTAAGGCTGATCAATTCGTTGGAGGCTACCGTGATATCAGCTACGACATGCTGCTGCTTAACATTCACGCCAAGGCGGGTAACTGCTCCATGAAAAGTGATGGTTTCCACGATCCCTTCGATAGTGTTGCCGCTGTTCTTTTCGGGAACTGTGCGGGTGACGTGAATGGATTCGGGGCGTACCAATACCACCACTTTTTCTCCGTCCCTGAGGTCTCCTACTTTTCCACAGTTGATATTCAGCGTTTCGCAAGAAACGTTGGTCTTTCCGGAAACTTTTCCGAAGAACTGGTTGGCGGTTCCTATGAATGTCGCGACGAAACGTGTTTGTGGAGCGCGATAAATCTCCTGCGGGGTGCCTACTTGCTGGATGATGCCGTTTTCCATCACTACTACCTTATCGGAAATGGAAAGAGCTTCTTCCTGGTCGTGCGTCACATAGACAGTGGTGATTGCCAGTTCTGATTGGATGCGCCGGATCTCTCCGCGGAGTGCCACGCGCACTTCCGCATCCAGCGCTGAAAGTGGTTCGTCAAGCAACAATACTCGCGGACGTACTGCCAAGGCGCGTGCCAGTGCAATGCGCTGTTGTTGCCCACCCGAAAGCTGGTGTGGATACCGTTTGGCGGTATCCTTCAAACGAACCATATTAAGTACTTCATTGACCCTTTTTTCGATCTCGTCTTTGGGAGCCTTTTTCATCTTTAACCCAAAGGCGACGTTCTGGCGTACGGTCATGTTGGGGAAAAGGGCGTAAGCTTGAAAAACCATGCCAATATCGCGCTGATTGGGGCTTATGCGTGTAATATCTTCATCATCCAGGTGAATACTGCCCCCATCGGGTTGCTCAAAGCCGGCGATCATCCGTAAAGTGGTGGTTTTGCCGCATCCAGAGGGTCCTAGAAAAGAAACCAGGCTACCTTTTTCAACATCCAGCGAAAAATCATCAACCGCTTTAACGTTTCCGAAATTCTTGTGTACGTTTTTTAGTTCCAAATACGCCATGTGATGCTCCTTTTCGTTAGTGTGCATGTGGTGCATGGGCAGATGAACCCTGACCTTTTTTCCCTACCCACAGGATGAGCAGGGAAGCCACCCATGCGATGGTGAATGAGATCACCGAGAAGGCGGCAGCAATATTCCCGTTGATGCGGGTATATTCCACCAGCAGCAATGGGAAGGTCTTGAATCTGGCGCCCAGGATCAATTTTGTGAGAGTGAATTCGGCGAAAACTGTGGCAAATACCAGTAAACTACCGCTGATGATGCCAGGAAAGATATTGGGGATGATGATTTTTAATAGAACTTGCATCGTGGTAGCACCCAGACTGTGACCGGCTTCGGTCAGTGTTTGTGCATCAATAGAGCGCATTGCATTCAGAATGGGGCGATACATAAAGGGCATCGAATAGATGAAAACCGCTCCGATCAAAAGTGTCGGCGAGCGCCCGATTAAAGTGCCGTTGTAGACCTGTACTAAAGCCAACGCTAACACAACCGTAGGGATACCAAAAGGCAAAATCATCAGCACATCTAGCAAAGAACGTGCCTGAGGTAATTTAATAAATACCCAGTACACCGTCGGGATGATCAATACCAGACTGACCAAAATGGTCGAAAGGGAAAGGATCATTGAATTGCGCAATGAGCTGACGAAATAGGAGGCATCGGTTGCCTCTCCGTAAAATTCAAAGGTATATCCTTCAGGCAGGATGGTGCGATCCCAACGGGTGGCAACGGAAAACACATACGTTGAGAAAATGGGTAGTAACATGTAGAAAAGGAAGAATGCGATCAGGATTATCTGCCAGGCTTGTGCGCGGTTTTTCTTTTCAGGTTTGATGGTTGATCTCGATTTGTTTTTCATGCGGACCCTTTTCCGGCACAACTGCCTATTTGGACCAGCGTCGAACTTTGCTGATGGTGATCTGGTAAATGGCGATGCTCAACCCCATGATGATCAGAGACAGCACTGCCATCGCCATACCGATACCGGGATCGTGTCTCACTTCACCTGCGATCATGAATCCGATCTGTAATGTGACCAGTGAGAGCTGTGATTCAACCAGGGTGTAGGCGGTCGCATAGGCTCCGTAGGCATTAGCGAAGAGTAAAGTCAAGCCTGCCAGCAGAGAAGGTCCCAGGATCGGGATGCCAATATGTCGCCAGAATTGGAAGGTATTGGCGCCCAGGCTTTCTGCGGATTCCTGCAATTCTTTTTTGATGCCGACAAAAGCGGGGATGATGGTCAGCACCATCAGGGGTAATTGAAAGTAAACGTATGCCAGCACCAACCCCGAGAATGAATAAATGCTGAATTTCGGGTACATCTCGTATGAAAAATATTTCAATACGAATTGTGTGATCACCCCATTCATACCCAGAATGATGATGAAGGCGAATGCCAGTGGCGCCCCGGAGAAGTTGGTGGTCACATCTGATAGCGAAATCAGAGCGTTTTTAACTCCTTCCGATGGCAACTTATTAATGGCATAACCGATCAGAGTGCCCAGCACCACACCGACGATCGCAGTCAACCCCGATATCTTGATACTATTCACGAAGGAATTGACATAGATCGTGCGGCTCATCGCCTGGTAGTGTGCCAGGGTCAATTGCTGCGTGGCTTTATCGATAAAGCTGCCCCGCACCAGAAAGATGATCGGGACGAATTCAAAAGCCATGCAGACCAGCAGAAATGGCATGAATCCCAGCCAGTTCTTTAGAGAATCCTTTTTGTGTTTAGTGTTCGTTTTTCCCATCTTAAGCTTATTATAGGGAGAGTTGTTTCGAAAGTCAATATATTTGTTATTAATTATTACGTTTGACTGACTGTTTTTATTATGTTACAATCAAAAACGTAACAACTACAGCATTGTTTGATTTTTTAACAATCGCTCACTACTGAAAATTGGGAGTCATTCACATGAATTCATCTCTCCAATCACTTGAAAATCAGCTTCCAGATCTCAAAAGATTCGTAACACGTGTTCATGAACTGATTGGAAACGGTTTCTTTGTACAGGGACGTCCGATTCTTATCAATCGAACTCCTGGTAGATTGGATCTGATGGGAGGCAACGATGATTACACCGGCGGACTGGTCTTTGAGAAGACCATTCGTGAGGCTACCATGGTGGCAGTGCAACCCCGCCTGGATGATGTGGTGGAATTATATAACCCGGCGGTGGCAAGCCTGGGTTGGCAGGAACGGGTCGTTTTTCACCTTGCTGATTTGCGCGAGGGGGAACGGCTGCAACCTATGGAACAGGTGCGTTCCTGGATCAATGCCGACCCACGTCGTTCTTGGGCTGCTTATCTGGTGGGGGACCTGTATTATTTAATGGAGCATTTTCCCGAGAAGATCAATGCAGGCTTTATGCTTTATCTGGAATCAGATGTGCCGCTCGGCAAAGGGGTCAGTTCGTCTGCGGCGCTAGAGGTGGCAGTGATGAAAGCCTGTGCCGCCAGTTACGATATCGAGGTATCGGGTGTGGATTTGGCTTCATGGACGCAGTGGGTCGAGATCGCGCTTACCCAATCTGCCTGCGGCATCATGGACCAGTTAGCGGTGGTGATGGGAAATGAGAAGCGTTTTGTGCCCATGTTGTGCCAGCCCTGCCTGCCGTATCCACTGGCAAAACTGCCGGAGAACCTGTATGTATGGGGTATCGATTCAGACGTGCGTCATGCGGTTTCAGGTATTGAATATGAAACTGCCCGTGCTGCCACTTTCATGGGTTATCGCTATCTGTGTGAGTGGGAGAATTTACAACCCACCCTCGATAAGAGCGGTGCTCTACCGCGCTGGGTGGAATCCAAGTGGAATGGCTACCTGGCAAACCTTTCTCCCTCTTTGTTCCGTAGTTTGTATGAACAACGTTTGCCCGAGATTCAAGCAGGAGACCAATTCACCCGGCGTTTTCGTGATCATCTTGATC
>JAAZOK010000004.1 GCA_012797815.1 Chloroflexota bacterium
ACGTCATCCAGAGGGAGCATAGCGACCGCTGGATCTCACCCTATCGAAGGAGAACCCGTTCGTGACTCGCAAAGCAATTACCATGTTAAAAACCATGAAAAAGAAATGCATTCCAAGCGCACCAATTTCAATATGCTTGTGAACTGTCATTTCGAGCGAGCGCAGCGACCGAGAAATCTCTCCATTTCATAGTCAATAAAATAGAAAGTCGCAATGAGACTGACAGTCAGGAACTTATTATCAAAAAGTATCTTTGCGACTTCTTTTGGTATTGACATTGTTTAGGTGAGATCCCTTGCTTTGCTTCGGGATGACGTTGGGATAAGGCACATGCTGGGTTAGAAACCCATACTCTCCACGTCATCCAGAGGGAGCATAGCGACCGCTGGATCTCACCCTATCGAAGGAGAACCCGTTCGTGACTCGCAAAGCAATTACCATGTTAAAAACCACGAAAGTGAAATGCATTCCAACCGCGCCGCTTTAAAAAATCACTCGTTGATAATGTTACAATTCAAAATATAGATTCCGGCATCCATCGGAATGATTTATTAAAAAGAGTTAATAAATCATGGAAGAGGATCACAGATACAATGATCTCGGGATGAAAAAAAAGTGTGATCTCGATAGACCGGAAACAGAGCCCAAACGGTACCGGTATGGGATGATGGGCACCCGGCTTAATTTTGACCTGGAGAAGTTTCCATGTTGAATGTAAAAACGCTTGCAGAAGTGAATAGGATCATCACAAAACGCTTTGACGGGATCAGGATGGGGTGTGAACAGGTACCTCTTGAAAACGCGCTTGGACGGGTGCTGGGCAAAGATATCTCAGCCACAGAATATGTTCCCGATTTCAACCGTTCCACGGTGGATGGGTATGCGGTCATCGCAGCGGATGTTTTCGGTTGTTCGGACGCCATTCCTGCCCTATTGGCGCTCAGCGGGGAATCCAAAATGGGAGTGCATACCGGTATCCGGCTTGAAAAAGGACAATGTGGCTATGTTCCGACCGGTGCGGAAATACCTCACGGGGCTGATGCGGTGGTCATGCTCGAATTCGCAGAGGAAATAGAAGCGGGTACCATTGCCATCTATCGACCCTGCGCGCCCGGTACGAACCTGATCTATCGCGGCGATGATGTGAAACCGGGCGAGATCGTCATCCCCGCCGGGCATCGCCTCACGGCTGCTGAAATCGGTGCGCTGGCTGCACTGGGCATTGCCGGGGTGCCTGTGGTGCGCCCACCGCGCGTGGCGCTCATTTCAACCGGGGATGAACTGGTTCCGCTCAATGAACCGCTCACGATGGGAAAGATTCGCGATGTGAATGCCCCCATGCTTGTCACGGCGCTACGCAATGCCGGTGGAGAAACGAAATCCTGTGGCATTATCAAAGATGAAGAAGCGGCTATTCGGGAGGGCATACAAAAAGCCATTCAGGATTGTGATTTGCTGATCCTGACCGGCGGGACATCCGTAGGCGTCAAAGATACCATCTCCGGCATCATCGAAGAACTGGGGGAATTGATCGTCCATGGCATTGCGGTAAAACCCGGCAAGCCCACCATTCTCGGGGCGATCCAGGAGAAACCTGTGTTCGGTTTGCCCGGAAATCCCGTGGCAGCTTATTTTATGTTCCATATGCTGGTGCAGCCGCTGTTATTTTCCATGCAGGGCACCACGCTCACAGAATTTAAAGAAATAGTACCGCTGGCACGTTCGATTTCTTCTAATCACGGCAGGGAAGAATTCATCCCTGTCCGGATGAAAGATGGAACGGCGCATCCCATTGCCAGCAAATCGGGACTGATCACTACGCTTTCCGCTGCGGATGGGTTTATCCGCGTCCCGCGCGATTGTGAAGGGCTCAAACAGGGAGAAGCGGTTGAAGTGACTTATTTTAGGAGATAGCGATGCCTTTTGAATATCTTACCAATATCCCGCTGGATGAAGCGCTAAAAAAATATCTTGCCGTGTTGAATGAGCATGGTCTGACCTATAGTACTGAAAATGTGCCTACCACCAGCGCCCTGGGCAGAATAACTTCCCGGGCGGTATATGCACAGATCTGTGCCCCGCACTATAATGCCTGCGCCATGGATGGGATCGCCTTGGATGCCCAAAAAACCTTCGGGGCAACTGAAACTACCCCGCTGCAATTAAAAGAAAGCGAATTTTTGCGGGTGGATACGGGCGACCCGCTCCCGCCTGGGTGTGATGCGGTGGTGATGATCGAAGATGTTATCGAGGATGATGGATTCGTCACATTATATGCAGCGGCTACTCCCTGGCAGCACATTCGCCAGATCGGCGAGGATATCAGTGCCGGGGATATGATCTTGCCATCTTTCACCGCCATCACGCCGGCCGGCATGGGAGCCATGCTGGCAGCCGGGGTCATGCAGGTGGAGGTGGTCAGGCAGCCGGTGGTGGGAATCATTCCCACCGGGGATGAGATCGTGCTTCCCACCGCTGAGCCGGGCGAGGGCGCTATCATCGAATTTAACTCCACCATTTTTTCCGGCATGTTGACCGGGTGGGGCTGTTTGCCCAAAGTGTATCCCATCATTCGCGATGAGCTTGACCTGATCGAAGCTGCATTGAAACAAGCGCTACAGGAATGTGATGCGGTATTGTTAATTGCGGGTTCCTCGGCTGGCACAGAAGACTATTCTGCGCAGGCGATGAAGGATGTGGGGGAAGTGGTGCTGCATGGTATTGCCATCAAGCCGGGCAAGCCGGCAATTCTGGGCTTTTCTGAGAAGAGCCCATCTGCCACGCCGGTTCCGGTAGTTGGCGTGCCGGGTTATCCCGTCTCCGGCATTATTGTGATGGAAAACATATTCAAACCGGTCATGCAGTTGCTTACCTGCCGCGAACCGGAAAAAGGTGCGGATGCCAAAGCTGCCATTTCCCGCCGCTTTCCCTCCACCCTTAAATATCGTGAATTTGTGCGTGCCAGACTGGGCGTGGTGGACGGAAAGATGGTGGCGGTTCCGCTGAGCAGTGGTGCTGGGGTGGTCAGTTCTTTTGTGAAAGCGGATGGCATAATCGATATTCCCCAGGATTCCGAGGGGTATGAAGCGGGTGAGTTGGTGAATGTCCACCTTAAGCACAGCCCGCAGGAAATTGCACGAACGCTTGTCATTACCGGCAGCCACGACCCTTTGCTGGATGAAGCCGCCGATATCATGCGGCGCACCTGGCGCGATAGCATCGTGGCATCTTCGCATGTGGGCAGTATGGGCGGGATCATGGCGGTCAAACGTGGAGAAGCGCACCTGGGCGGCATTCATCTCTTGGATGAAGCCAGCGGCACATATAATGTCCCTTATCTTAAAAGATATTTTCCGAATGGGGGAGTGGTTTTGCTGGAATGCGTGGAACGGGTGCAGGGCTTAATGGTCGCCCCTGGGAACCCGAAAGGCATCCGGCAGATGGAAGATCTGAAGGGAAAGGAGTATGTCAACCGGCAGAAGGGCAGCGGCACGCGTATTTTGTTTGATTTCCTGGCTAAGAAATCGGTGCTGGATGTTTCCGAGCTGCATGGTTACGACCGGGAAGAATTCACGCATACGGCGGTGGCGGCAGCCATTGCAGCGGGCACCGCCGACGCCGGTTTGGGCATCCTTTCGGCTGCCAGGATCTACGGGTTGGATTTCATCCCGGTTGCCGATGAACAATATGATCTGCTCATCGCACAGGCTGCACTTGAACTCGAGCCGGTTGAACGGCTCATTGAAGTACTGCAGGGGGATGAATTTGCGCGTAGATTAAATAACCTTGGCGGGTATACCCTAAAAAATCCCGGGGAGATTCGACAATGGAATTAAGTCATTTAGATCAGGAAGGCAAAGCGATGATGGTCGATGTGAGCCAAAAAGAGCTGACGGCTCGCAGTGCCACCGCACGCGCCGTGCTGAAGATGAAGCCGGCGACCCTTGATTTGATCCTGGCGGGCAACATAAAAAAGGGGGATGTGTTCGCATGTGCGCGCATCGCGGGCATCATGGCTGCCAAGCGCACCCCGGAATTGATCCCTCTCTGCCACCCTGTTCCTCTGACCGGCGTATCGGTCGAACTGGCAGCGCATTCCCCGGATCGTGTGGAGATCATCGCAACGGTGAAATGCACCTACCGGACCGGCGCAGAAATGGAAGCCCTATGCGCCGCCAGCGTGGCAGCCCTTACCATCTACGACATGTGCAAGGCTGTTGATCGCGGCATGGAGATCTCGTCCGTATACCTGCTGAAAAAAGATGGTGGGGCGAGCGGGGATTATGAACGCGAAGAGAAAGAACCAACCGAATGATTGACCGCTTTGGGCGCAGCATCGATTATCTGCGGCTATCCGTGACGGAACGCTGTACATTGCGTTGCACGTATTGCCGGGTGGAGGAGGGAATTTGCCCTAAAGCGCAGGAGCTTACTGCCGGTGAATTTGAACGGATCGGCAAAACGTGCGCACGCTTGGGTATTCGTAAAGTGCGGATCACGGGCGGGGAACCGCTGCTGCGGAAGGATATTCTTGAAATTGTCCACAGACTGGCTGCGGTTGACGGCATCGAAGAGATCACCATGACCACCAATGCCCAGCAGTTAGCCGGAAGAGTCGGCGCCCTCAAAGCCGCCGGGTTGCAGCGCCTGAACATCAGTTTGGATACCCTGGATCCTGATAAATACCGTGAAATGACCGGCGGAGAATTAAGTACGGTGCTTTCCGCCATCGATGAAGCGATTGAAGCGCAGCTCCTGCCGGTGAAAATCAATACGGTGATCATAAAGGGCACGAACGACGATGAAGTGGATGATTTGATGGCACTCGCGAAAGCACGACCGGTTGAAGTGCGTTTTATTGAACTCATGCCGGTCGGAGAGTTGGGGCAGAATGATGAGCTGCGTGTCAATAACGATGATCTGATTGCTGCACGACCATATCTGCGACCACTGCCCCCGCGCTATGCCGGGCAGCCCGCCCGGGATTATGCTGTGGATGGCTATAAAGGACGCGTGGGATTCATCAGCCCTCTTTCGCATAAATTTTGTGCAAGCTGTAATCGCATCCGGGTGATGAGTGACGGGAAAATCCGCCCTTGTCTGGGAAGCAACCTGGAGGTTGAGACAAAGGATGCGCTGGCACAGGGTGACGCAGCCCTGCTGGAAACCATGCGCAACGCCATTTATCATAAACCTGTCGCGCATCACTTCAATACGGGTTTCATTTCGCTAAAGAACATGAGCAGGATCGGAGGCTAGAGCGTGGCACGGGTGGTGGCGGTTAACATCAGTAAAAAGAGGGGCACCTTTAAATATCCCGAGACGGAAGTGCTTCTGAAACCCGACTATGGGATCGAAGGGGATGCGCATGCGGGTAACTGGCACAGACAGGTCAGCCTGTTAGCGCAGGAGAGCGTGGAGAAGATGCGCGCGCTGGGGGTGAAAGACCTCACTCCCGGGAAATTTGCTGAAAACATCACCACCGCAGGCATCGATCTCACGGTTCTCCCCCTCGGGACGCGTTTAGCGGTGGGGAATACGGTGTTGGAAGTGACCCAGATCGGCAAGGAATGCCACCAGCATTGCCAGATCTTCCAGCAGGTGGGCATGTGCGTGATGCCCACGGAAGGAATTTTTGCGAAGGTTATCACCGGCGGAACGGTGAAACAAGGAGATGAGATCATGCTGATTCCAGCTATTCAGGTTGCCATTATCACTATCAGCGATAAAGGCTTCAGCGGTGTCCGTGAAGACCGGAGCGGACCGGCGCTGGTGGAAGCGTTGAAAGAACATGCCGTGGTTGGGAAAACGCTGATTCTACCGGATGAAAAAGATAAAATCGCGGAAACCCTGATCCGCTTGGCGGACGCGGGTGGAGTGGATGTGATCTTTACCACGGGTGGCACAGGTTTTGCCCCCCGGGATGTGACACCGGAAGCGACGATGGCGGTCATCGACCGCCTGGTGCCGGGCATTCCCGAAGCGATGCGCCAGAAAAGCATGCAGATCACTGAACGCGCCATGTTGTCACGCGCCACGGCAGGCATCCGCAAACAAACCCTGATCGTGAATTTACCCGGCAGCCCCAGGGCAGCGCTCGAATGCCTGGCAGTGTTCCTTCCGGTCATGGAGCATGCCGTGGAAACGCTGCGCGGCGCTGCGTATGAATGTGGGCGGAAATAGATCATTTCTTCCTTTGTGAGCGAGAATCATCGCAAAACATACTTTTAGCATAAGCCATCAGGCGCGACGGCCATAAAAAAGACGTACAAAATTCGCATAGATATAATTTCCGAGCAGATTAAGGAAAAATACTGTTCGTTTCTCTAAACCTATCACTTGCCAATTAATTGCAAAATAGAGCAATTGTTGCATTGCCCAGAGCGGAAGACTATAATTGCTATGTAAATTCTTCGACTCACTGCCCTTCGGGATTCCATGGGTACGTGAGCTGTAGCATACTGGTAAATCCATTCATGCCAGCCATGCTCAAGGGTACTACCGGAAACAGTAGTGCCTCCCGTGTTTGGAAAGGAGAATAGTATGAAAAAGTTTTTCTTAGTAATGGTCGCATTGGCAATGGGGATTGGTTTTGCCGCTTGCGCGCAAAGCGAAACCGCTTCCACTGCAACGACCGAGGTCCCTGTTGAAGCTGAAACTTCGACCACAGCACAACCCGAAACTGTGATAGAAAATCCCGTCATTCGATTATCCACCACCACATCTGTCAACGATTCTGGCTTGCTGCCATATCTGCAGCCCTATTTTGAATCGGATACGGGCTATACGTTGGAGATCACTTCCGCGGGTACCGGTGCTGCCATTGAAAAAGCGCGCAATGGCGATGCAGATTGTCTGCTGGTGCACAGCAAAGCTGCCGAAGAAGATTACTGCAATGAAGGGTACGGCGAGGTACGTGTTCCCTTTATGTACAATTACTTTGTAATTGTCGGTCCCGCCGATGACCCGGCCGGGGTGCAGGACTGTGCCACAGCCAGTGAAGCATTCCAGGCGATCGCCGATGCAGGTGCCACATTCATTACGCGTGGCGATGCCAGCGGCACCAACAACGCTGAATTGAAGATTTGGGATGCAATTGGGTATTCTCCCGATGGACAGGAGTGGTATGTCAACATTGGTGAGGGCATGGGCAGGGCACTCACCGTTGCCGACGAGATGCAAGCCTATACGCTTTCCGATAAAGCCACCTATCTCGCTCATGAAGATTCGCTCAGCATCCTGATGGAAGAGTCGGATGAAATGAAGAACACGTATTCCATGATCGCTGTCACTCCGGAACGCTGGCCTGACACGAATTATGCCGGTGCAATGGCTTTCATCGATTGGATGACATCAGAGAAGGCGCTGGATCTCATCGCCCAATATGGCGTTGCCGAATACGGCGAACCATTGTTCTTTGTCCTTAATTGATAGAATTTTTTAAGAAGGGAAGGGGAAATAACGCCCCTTCCTTTTTGTTATCAGAATGAAATAAGTGGATTCGATTATTCGAGTTGTTGAATTATTGTTTGGCGCAGATCCTGAATTGCGCCAGATCATCGGCGTAACATTGCGGATGTCGTTTTCAAGCACTGTTATATCTTCCTTGTTGGGAATACCGTTGGGGGTATTCATAGGGAGCACTGAATTCCGCGGAAAACAGGGGGTGCTGCGCCTTACAAATACGTTGATGGGCTTGCCGCCTGTGGTAGGGGGGTTGATCGTCCTGTTGATCTTGTCGCGCAGCGGCCCGCTCGGAAAACTCAAACTCCTCTACACGGTGACAGCCATGGTAGTAGCGCAGGTGGTGCTGATTACTCCCATCATCACCGGTCTTACCACCAACATTGTGTCCTTGCGGGCTCCGCAGATCCAGGAAACTGCACTAGGCATGGGGTTATCTCGATCCAAACAGATGCTGTACACCATCTATGAGTGCAGACAGCAGTTGATCTCAACGGTGCTGGCAGGTTTCGGCAGGGCTATTGCCGAAGTCGGCGCGGTGTCGATCGTAGGGGGAAATGTCCAGTATAAAACGCGGGTCATGACAACGGCTATCATGCTGCAGACCAACATGGGTCATTTTGAATTTGCCATTGCGTTGGGAATTGTCCTGCTGGTCATTTCCTTCGTGATTAATGCGCTGGTACAGCGGCTGCAAGGGGGGAAGCTGACCGATGTTTGAGCTGGTGAATATTGTCAAGAAATTTGAAGACCGTACCATCCTCGATATTCCTTACCTGTCTTTTCGGGAAAATAAACGCTATGTGTTGATGGGCGTAAATGGCAGTGGCAAAACCACCTTACTGCGCATTATGGCTGGGACATTGGAACCGGATATGGGGGAAGTAAAAAACATCCCACGGGAGGATATGGGCTACATGCCGCAATCACCCTATGCTTTTGGTTTTTCGGTGCGCAGGAATGTCGAAATGGCACTTCCCCAATCCCCCTCCAGCGCTGAAAAAGCCATGCGTGCCCTTAAAGCGGTTGGGATGGATGCCATGGCAGACGCACGCGGGCATACGCTCTCCGGTGGTGAGACGCAACGGATGGCATTTGCCAGGATGATCGCACTTCCACGCACCTTGCTGCTGTTAGATGAACCCACCTCCTCGGCAGATATTCAGGGCATGGACCAGATTGAGGCTACCTTATTGCGCTATGCAGCGGACACCGGTTGCACGCTGATTCTCTCTACCCACTCTCCCGCCCAGGCATTGCGTCTGGCGGAGGAGATTATTTTCCTGGATAAGGGAAAAATTGTGGAACAGGGAACGGCGCAGAGTGTACTGAGAAATCCGCAAAATGAGGATGTAAAATTATTTTTGAAACATTGGAAAATTTGATTTTTTTTGGTGAGTGGGCGGCGGGTAAATCCTTCACAGAGTGCGGGATGCCGTTGGGTGTTGGGTTAGGAACACATACCCTCCACGTCATCCAGAGGGAGCGCAGCAACCGCTGGATCTCACCCTATCGAAGGGGAACCTGTTCGTGGATCGCAGTGTTGTTGCCAAAATATAGCACGTAGTTTAGGCGCGTTTCAAATGCACCAATTGCAATTATGCCTGTGAACTGTCATTTCGAGCGAGCGCAGCGACCGAGAAATTTCTCCACATCGAAAGGGAAACCTGTTCGTGGATCGCAAAGCAACTGCAAGGAACCACAAGGAACTGACCAGGCGGTTATTTTACTCTGTTCCACCGATGCGGATGGTTTGAATCACATCCCAAAAGATGGTATCCACATCATCACTCTCCACCGGATAAATTATGATACGGAATGTTTCAGGGAGTAAACGACCGGCTGCACCGGCAACCGCCATTGGTTCATTAAAGAGATACTCCACTCTCTGTCCATCTGATGTATTAATAACGCCTTTACAAAAATTAAAGTTATCGGTCTGGATCCATTCCGCTCGTTCCAAGGTCGGAGACATATTATCAAATGCCAGTACGAACTCATGGAACACATCAGCACACAAATCAGAATACTGATCATCGCTTAATAGTGCGATGGTCTCGTAGATGGTGAAATCCATCTGGCTACCCGAGGGAGTTTCAAGGGAAGGATATCCAGAGTACTCGGTCAGGAAATACACCTTTGGAAACTCAAAAGAAACTGCGGATGCATATGCTCCGGTATAAGGCTGCCATTCGGTATTTTGGGTATCCACATATTCCGGAATGATAACTGTGGTGGTATTCCATCCTGAAAAATCTTTGACTATTTCCGCTTGTGACTGATAATTGGTAGTCTCCCCCATAAATTCATAATTCGTATCCAGATTATACGATTCTTGCATCCTGACCAGATACCCGTCTTCAACGTTCACAAAGAAGGTAACCTGTGGATATGGATCAATGATTGTTTGTATAAACCAAATCTGGGGTCTTTCAGCATTATATGCATCAACGACCTCTTTGGCAACGGTCATTTCATATTTGAAAACTCTAATCCCATCCAGTGTATCTTCACCCACATAAGAATAAGTGGCATTCTGGATTTCTGAAAACTCCATATTGACCGATTCAATCGTTGGTCGGACAGGCACATAAGAAGATTGGATCGGTTTTAATAATCCCGTGGCATCTGTCGTGAAGCAGGCTTCTTTAATACATAAGTGGGTACTTTCCGTAACGTCATCTGCTGGTAGTTCGAGATTCTCCCATAAACTGATCTGATCAACCTGCTTGACGGAATGTACACTTTTTCTTATGGTATTTTTACCAGTCGTATCAGTTGAAACATATGAATAATTTTCAGTGAAGGATTGTGCAGAATCAAATTGGTGCAACGCATTCTCTAGTGCTGTCTCGGGTTGGGGTGGTTCAGGAGTAGGGGTGGGTATGGTGGTTGGAGTGCTAGCTGGGCTTTGTGGACCGCATGCAACCAGTGAACCAACCAGGAAAAGTCCGATCAGCGTTGCGGCAATAATTTGCACTCGTCGAGATGAAAAAACGCTACTTTCAGGTTTCTTTTTCTTATTTATAAGATTTTTTTGAATCATGGTGTTAACCCTTTCATAATCCTAACTTTAATTTCCGAAATTCAAAAAAATTCATCCCACCTGTTGTTTGTAAAATTTGTATAGCGTAGATATAGACCTATTTCATTCGAATTCATTAATGAATTGACAATGGAATTCGATCATCATATCCGTTTTCATTCTTCATAAAACCCGATACTTGTCTGTCAGTATTTTACACCATTTTATTTCGAACTTTTTCCAGACCAACGAAGATGGAAATTAAAATTCCGATCGAAAAGATCAATCTCTTCGGGCGCACTCATGCGCATCGCCGCGCAGGATCTCAAGGGCATGCTGCATGACTGGAAGAAAAACTTTAGGGTACTCCATAGCCACTTTTAGCTTGCCCGGCGGATTAATGATCAAAATTTTCCCACAGATTCCAGCTGCAGCTGGGATAACATCGCGCTTTGTTTTTTCCGTGCTGGCTTGTTGCAATGCTTCAGGGATACCAGAAACTGGGCAATCAACGACGGACATGGTTGCTTCCGGCGTTATATCCCATGGTAAAAAACCAGTGTCAACGGTTGTAAAAATAATGTCAATCCCACCACCATCTGCCAATTGAATCAGGGTGGTTTTTATCATTTTCAGCTCATCGGGAATGATCGTCATCTAGTGATCCTTGCATGATCCTTCAGAGAAGATGCGTTGGAAAAGCATCAATTGCAATATGCCTGTGAACTGTCATTTCGAGCGAGCGCAGCGACCAAGAAATCTCTCCATTTCATCATCATTAATGCGATAGGTCGCAATGGATTTACGTACCGGTAAGTTGCCCATTCACCACAGCACTGCGATAGCCTTCTTTCCGATCACCTCTCCCTCGAACACCAGCTTGCCGGGTGCATCGCTAATCCCGGCGCACACGTGCAGGGGTAACAAATGCTCTTCGCGCGGATGGCAGTAGCGCGCGTAGGGTGCGCTTTCCCAGTTTATCAGACGTTCTTCGCGGTTAGGCTTGTCAATCCCTTCCACTGTACAGGTCTGGATCAACCAGCGCTGGAAAGCCTCGTTGTGCGGGTCGGATCCGTCCGCCGAACGCCCGTAGAAAAAGGCGTTCATATTATGGAAGGAAAAACCCGAACCCAGGATCAGGATGTTTTCATTTTGCAGGTCTGCCAGGGCGTTGCCCATGCGGATGTGTTCCGCAGGGTCCAGTCCGGCTAGCAGCGAAAGCTGCACCACCGGGATGGATGCATCCGGGTACATCAGCTTGAGCGGCACGAACATGCCATGGTCGAACCCGCGCTTATCATCCATTTTTGCCGGGATGCCGTGGGCTTGCAACGCATTGAAGACCTTACCTGCCAGAATGGGATCTCCCGGTGCAGGATATTTGATCTGATAGGCTTCCTCCGGGAAACCGTAGTAGTCGTAGAACAGGGGTGGCTGTGTCGCGCTGGTGATGGTGGCAACGGGTTCTTCCCAGTGTGCGCTGATCACCAGGATGGCAGCGGGGCTACCCAGGCTGGGGGTGATGTGGTGCAGGAAGTCGACCATGCCCTGATGGTGGGGCTCGCCCAGCAGCGGCAGTGGTCCCCCGCCGTGCGGGATGTAGAGCATGCGAGCTGAAGAAATGGATTTATTGGGATTCATAATCAACTCGATTTTTTCTTTCTATTTTAACCATGTATTTAATATTTTGAGTAAACCCGGAGAAGTGGCAATGCAATAAAGAACCTGTTTTCCACGTCATCCGGAGGGAGTGCAGTGACCGATGGATCTCACCATATCGGAGGAAAACCTGTTTGTAGATCGCAAAGCAATGACATGATGAAGGTCAGGAAGGTAAAATACGTTGGAAAAACATCGTTATGTTGATCGAGGAATGAATTGGTGTTTTGGGAACCCACTACCGTAATGTTCTTGGTTGAAAAGTAGGAAAGAACATGATGGTTGATTGAAATGATAATTGAAAAACACAATGAGAATTGTTATCTACTATTTTATTTCATCAAGATGTGAAATCTTTAACTTTCAAAAAGGTAAGCGTGCATTTTTGTATGATTTCGCTTTTTTTAATTGCGATTTTGTAATGCTCGATTTAATTAAATTTACCCCTGTTAAATTAGCATTTCGAAGGTCTGCACCGTAAAAGTTTGTATTTGATAAATCTGAATTTGATAAATCTGCATCTCTTAAACTTGTACAAGAAAAATCAGAGAAATGAAGATTGGTGCTTTCTAAATTGGCATGTTGAAGATTTGCACTGTAAAAGTTTGCAAAATGAATATGTGCTTTTGAAAGGTCGGCATTTCTGAGATTCGAATTTTGGAAATTGCCTTTATATAAATTACTCATAGATAATTTAGCATGAGATAAGTTCGAATTAGTAAACAAAACATAAGCTAGGTCTGAGTTAGAAAAATCTGCATTTGCAAGATTTGCATATCTCATTGAAATTCCTGACATCATTGAATTATTAAAATGAGACCATGGTAATATTGCATAGTCAAAATTAATCCCATTAAGATCACAAGTATTGCAGAATAACAAATCAAGAATAGTATATGTAAAATTAGCCCTTTTTAATAGAATAAATGGGGATTCTTTGTTAATTAACTCTGCTTCAGTCAGAAATCTTAGAATTTGCCCTTTTTGCTTCCCATCTACAATTTCTAAAACAGCCAATGTCGTAGCTCGAGCAATTCGACTTGTTGTTTTGATTGTCTTATCATCGAAATTATCTATTTCGAGAAGGAGACTTGTCATTTGATTGAAATACTGCTGCAATGTTTCATTCTGCTGGTTTATCTTGGTTAATTCTATCTCTCTGCTTTTTTGGGAGTTTGTGAATAAATATGCTAAAAATCCCAAAAGCATAGGGATAATTAACAATTCAAGCCAATCCCAAAGAGTTTTTAGTTGAGAATTGTTTGCAAAACCTGTCCAACTAAATCGATAACCGAGAAGGATTAATTTTATTATCAAGAAGAGAGAAGTTGTAGAGATAATACATATTAAAAATAATTTTATGAATTTATTATTTCTTAGTCGAGTTATAAAATATTTATGATAAATGCTAAAATATTCACCTTTTAAAGTTCGAATGTAACCAAACTTTTTTTGCATAGATAGCCGTATCTTTTTAGATATCAATAGCATTTCTTAATTATATATTTATTAGTATTAATTCAATCCAAAATCTTTTTCGACGATTATGAAGCATAACAAAGAGGTAAGAACTATTACGAATGTAAAATAATGGGGCTAAAACCCACCTTGCAAACTTTTTCTATAAAATATATCATGTCAAAATGTACTTAGCGAAAAAAAGGATTTGGGACAGATCCTACACAGACAATGAATCATAAATTAATAAATATAGTTGAAAGGGAGATATTTTTTTGCTAAACTAAGCATGCATTAATAGAAAAATAATTGTGAAAGAGGTGGGTTTATGTCTTATAAAACTGGTCAAATAGTTCCAGAATCTGGAATATACAAATGTACAAAAGCAAAATGTGGTAATGAAATTACATGTGTAAAAGGTGAAAGATTTCCCCCTTGTGCAAAATGTAAAGGCTCATCTTTCAGGCTTGTAAGGAAAACTCGTTAGAGGTTGGGTGCATTCCAAATGCACCAATTGCAATATGCCTGTGAACTGTCATTTCGAGTGAGCGTAGCGACCGAGAAATCTCTCCATTTCATAATCATTAATACGATAGGTCGCAATGAATATTTCTATGTTAATGGTTTTTCTATTGTTGGCTGATTTATTCCATTTTTGGTGAGATTCCTCGTGTTGCTCGGAATGACGCCCCCTCTTAGTTTTCCCCATGCTCCGCATAGGGGAGAAACTAAAATATCGGTTGGTTGAGAATTCAATCCACTCTATAAACTAAAAAAATAGATAGGAAATTAATAAAATCAACTTATGAAAATAGTGCGCAGCAAATGTACTAATAAAATAAGCGCTAATCCATTTTCACTCATAATAATATATAAAAAGAATTCTGCATAAGGGTTGAAAAATTTTATATAACTAACAATAATATAATATTGTTGTTGGCAAAAGTGAGGGAGAGATGGTAAATGATAAAAACAATGTCATTAACTTTCATACGTGTGACAAATGGACATTAAATGATTTAGACTTATTCTCGAATAGTTTTTTAGGCATATATAAATCTTTTCTTACTAAGGATATACAAAACAGAATTATTAAAAAGAAGTATTTAGAAATTAAAGACCGGTTTTATGAGTTTCAAAAAAAGGAAAGAAGTAATGATGAGTTTGATTATATCTTTAGAAGATATCTATTCTATTTAGAAAAAGAGAATTTATATTTGCCTCTGTCAGCATATAGATTTGTAAATACAATTTCAATTCCAACCACCGAAGAAATAATCAATAATTTAGATTTATTCTCGATAGAGAGTGAAAAATTGGTAATAAAAAGAATTGCAGTTTCTTCACCTGGACTTTTCAGTTTTGATGGTGGCAAAATTGTAGAACAAATTCGTGAATTATTCAAAGATTTTTCATGGAGAAATAAACATGAAAAAGAAAAAGCCAAATTAGAAAATGAACTGACTAGGTTAGAAATAATCGAAAAGAGATTGAAATTACGTAAGGAATATCCTGAATATTTCTACGATGATAGTAAAGGTGGGATATTCCTTGCTAAGATAATTTCTGAAAAACTAGAACAATTAAAAAGGCTAGAAGAAAAAGGAAAATTACTTGATATTGGAGAAAATATAGATAATTCGGAAAATAAATCGAGGTAGATTTTGAACACTAACGGTAGGCTGAAAATTCCCCCTACTACAACTTTGTGATCTAAACCAAAGATAGCATAATTCTCTTCCTTCCCTATTCGTTCCTTTGAAACGAATCCACTTGCACCTGATTTGCTGTCAACTTTTGTCAAGTTTTGTCAACAAAACCAAAACGAGGAGAGCGATTGCTCTCCTCGTTCATCT
>JAAZOK010000142.1 GCA_012797815.1 Chloroflexota bacterium
TAATATTTTCTCATCCAGAATCACCTGACTGCGCAGTTGTTCGAGACAATTATCAGGGGTAACAAAAATGACCTGCGCATCTTTATAAATATCCATCGCGATCAAGCGGGTGGTTGCTTTTTCACTCCCCTTAAAATCTGCGATGAATTCACCGAAATCATAATGGAATCTGCTGTCGGGAAAGGCTACTTCTTTTAAACGATTCCAAACTTCTATCCGCACGTCATCTCGAGAGGTCATTACTATCTCCTGAAATTTTCAATCTCGTTGATAAATTTGTTTTCCAATGAGATCGGGCTGAAATGCTCCCCTAGTTTAACCGCGATTGGCACGTTTGCGTAGAATGGCATGGGCAACATTCACATCATCTATTTCTAACAACAATGCTTCGGTTTGGCAATTGATCCTCTCAACCATCTCTTTATAGAAGTGTGGAACACCCGCATTACAAAGAACTGCATCAGCCAATTCACTCATCAGGTTCCCATAAACACAACCCACGCCCAGACGGATAAAAAGCAGTGCTGCTGCTTTCCCGATCACTTTGTCATGTACTTCCAAAAGAGCCGTATCAACGGGATATTCTATTAAGTAATCCTCGAGTTCGAAAATTGGATAAAGCCATTTCCCTTTGCTTTGGAAAAACTGTTTCCCATTATGCAATACCTGAAGTGTTACTTCTCCCAAATCTGCCGTCATAGAGAAGGAATCCTTATATCTGATCGATCGGATAGATAGGTCGTTTTATCTTTTTATAGTCAAACGACGTGATCACCTGGTAACTTTCGCCCGGCGTATTGGACATGATAAAGCTTTTTCCCATTTTCTTCAGTTCCGGGAAAATGTATCCGAATTTGGTCACAAAAACATCATATTTTACCGGTTCAAGCGCACACGAATGGAAATTGACCTGCTGTGTAAAAGCATAGGCTTTGTCGGTGATTACCACATCGATACTTCCGATAGAGATCGTTACTCCCTCGCACCGTTTGATAGGAGGAGTGGTCGGAATGGTATAACCGAGCACATCATGCCGACCCTGATAAGTTGCAGTAACCGGCACCGGTCTGGTCACTTCATCGATATCCATACCAATCGTCAGTTCAAAGGTATCCCCGATGGCATGAGCGGTACAGATATCGAATGCCTTTTTATCAAAGATACCCGCGATCAACACCTTTTTCTCTTTGTCATTGAACTTTAAATATTCTTTCAGTAAAACATTGCTACCCCCGGTCGTTCCTGCAGTAGGATTATCTCCCATATCGGTTACACAGACCGGTGGCTGCAGCTCATATAGAGATGCTACAGCGGTTTCCTGTGGTTGAAGGCTGAGCATTTCGAAATCGAATTCAGTTCTTTTCGAAAAGACAAGATCAGCCAATTCATCCGCTTTTTGTGAACAATATTCCGCGTATTCCGGGGCAGAGGGAACAACTACAACCGTGGAGGACGTACGTTCGGCGTCCGTCCAGGCGAAGCCGATGAAGGTGCTGGCACACAAAATCTTGGGATCATGATCTTCCATGTTCTTCATGACCTTGATGATCCCCTTGAAGGGATCAACCGTGGTTGCCGCCATCTCACCCGGGAAGATCATCGGGATCTTCCGCATCTGACAGTGGGTTTTATAACCATTCTGTAAATAGCGCACAAGCGCTTGCGCGGTGCGCCGATAGGTATCGACCTGATCCGTATGGGGAGCAGTATGATAACAGCGAAAGATGTTCACCTGATTCGCAAAATCGGCTTCAATGTTACCGTGCAGATCCATACCAAAGGAAATCACACAATTTTCCCCTACTATCTTTCGTATATCACATGCCAGGCGATATTCTCCGCTGCCAATATTTTCCACATTCATGGCGCCATGGCAAAACATCCAGATACCATTGATGTCAGGATGAGCACGCACCACATCTAAAATTTTATTTTCGAAATACAGGTAGGTCTTCTCTTCCACCGGTCCATAAGACTGTGCGTCAGCATAGATAGTGGGGATGATCTCTATGCCGGCATCCTGAAAAATATCGGCGACCGGGAGATGGGAAAGCACATCCTGCCCTTCATAAAACTCAAACATAGCACGGGTAGTTTTATGAGGGCAAAAATCGTTCGATTCATGTGCAAAGGCGCCAATGATCACTTTCATGTTTTCCTCTTTCATAAAGCGGCTGAAAACGCAATAGAAATATCATTTATAAAAATTGCGACATCGTATCAGAACTTTGTCGCAATTTTTCCTGTCAGATTTTCCTTATAGCCATCTGCATTTTTTTAGCGTTTCCTGGCAGCCCATAGCAGACCCCGGCGAGTAATCTCAGCCACTTCAGGAATCTCATAGATTTTATCGATATGTCCCACAGAACAATAGAAAACCCTGCCCTTTCCCCACAGTTTGGTATAAACCACAGGCATGGTTACAACACCATTGGCACTGTGCGGACCGACCGTTTCAACTTGTGTGGTGGCAAGAACATTCACACAGGGGTCGAGATGCAGATAATACTGTTCAGAATGGACGCTGAAATCCTGGATCCCTTCGATGATCGGCGAAGCAACCCCGCGTTTAATGTTCACGACGTAATCGGTCTCAAAAGCACCATCCGGTGAGGGGTAATACTTTGTGACATAATCCAGATTCTCTTTTGAGAGGTCAGAAATATGGTGATACCACTTATCGCCGGGATGCGATACCCACTGACTGCCGGTGATGAATTGATATTCGATATTCCAGCGAAATGAATCGCACATACCACCATGGTTTCCGCCGATACCCACTCCTGATTCGACTGCCTCAGAGATATGGAAGGCATAACGATCATCCATATGTCCCTGCGTCCACATCGGGACGATGAGATCCAGATCTTTCAAAGCCTCCTTATCCGCCAGACATTCCAAGGTATCGCTTAATGTGACTTCGAAACCTTCTTTTTCCAGCATCTTTTTAATGCGCTGGCTCACCAATTCCGGTTGATGTCCTTCCCAACCGCCGTAGAATATTAACGCTTTTTGTTTCATTTCCAACACTCCTTAATAATTTATTTTTTTATTGAAACAGCTCTGCTTGCGCGAATTTGATCAAGGAGCACAGCTGAAATAATGATCAGACCAAGAGCGACTTTCTGCCAATAGGCATTCACCTCCAGCAGGTTCAGCCCGTTGTTCACCAATCCGAGCACAAATGCGCCTGCCAGCACGTTCATGGCACTGCCTTTTTCGGTCCCTCCGACAAATACGGCAGCGATGGCGGTCAAACCGATATCACCACCCGCCATTGGCTGACCGGATGACAAACGAGAAGCAAGAACGATTCCAGCCGCGGATGCGGTGAATCCACCAATGGCAAAAATGAGGATTTTCGTTGTCAAGACATCAATACCTGAGAGTCTCGCAGCCACAGGGTTTTCTCCTACCGAGATAACACTTCTTCCAAAGGATGTATATTTCAAGAAAAAAGCACCCACCGCAAAGAAGACTATCAGGATGATCACCGGAACAGGCACAACATCTGCGATATATCCTCTACCCAGCATCATGAATTGGTCAGGCAAACCGGATATGGGTTCACTATTGGTCAATAACAATGTTGCACCCAGAATCACATAGGACATTCCCAAGCTTGCGATAAAGGAAGGGATCCTTAGAAAAGTAACAATCACGCCAGTAAGAGCACCTATCAGTGAACCAACGATCAGCATGATAATGATCGCAACCCACATATTGACACCCGCCACCATCAGCAACGCTGCCCCACAACCGGTAAGAGCGCACATATTGCCGGTGCTGAGATCAATCTCGCCTCCCAGGATCACATAGGCGGCGCCCAGTGCCACCATAGCGTTGACACAAATCTGCCTGACCACATTAATCAAATTGGCATACGACAAAAATGTGTCCGTGGTGAGGGAAAGGATGACAAAGAACAAAACGACCACCAGCCATACACCCATGGCATTCACAAAATTGTTCACCTTGGACAGGATAGAATTTCTTTTTCGATTTACAACTACTGTTTGCATTGCTATGCTCCTCCAAACGCGTATTCCGTGATGATGCGTTCTGAAAAATTCTCTTTCTGTACTTCGCCCGCTATCTCTCCCTCATGCATGACGATAATTCTGTCGCTTACACCAAGGATCTCCTCCATCTCCGATGAGATGAAAATGATGGCTTTCCCTTGCGCAGCCAACTCATTGATGATCTCAAAGATCTCACGCTTCGCTCCCACGTCGATCCCCCTGGTGGGTTCATCCAATATCATTACTTCCGAATCAGATAACAACCATTTTGCCAGCACCACTTTCTGCTGGTTTCCACCACTGAGAAATACCACTGCCTGGTTGATGGATGGAGTGTTTATTTTCAAATCCCGAATATATTTGTCGCAAATAGATCTTTCCTTATTGAAATTCAATATTTTAAAAGTTTTGATCTTATCAATTGCAACTGCGACGATATTGTTTCTTACAGGAAGCTTTAGAAACAAACCCTCTTCTTTCCGGTTTTCTGTAACAAAACCTATTCTTTCTAAAACAGATTGCCGTGGATGATTGATACGAACTTCCTTATCATTGATATACATCTTTCCGCTACTTTTTTTGTCAGCGCCAAAGATGAGCCGCATCGTTTCCGTACGTCCAGCGCCGACCAGTCCGGCAAACCCAAGTACTTCTCCCTTATGAACACAGAACGAAACATCCTTTACTTTATTACCGTCAGAAATATGCTCTACCCGAAAACACTCTTCTCCAATCTGAACGTTTCTCTGTGGAAATTGTTGTTTTAATTCTCTCCCGATCATCATTTTGATCAATTCACTCTTGGTCGTGTCTTTCACATCTTTCGTTCCGATGTAGCAGCCATCCCGAAGAACGGTCAATCGATCCGATATTTCAAAAACCTCATCCAATCGGTGAGTAATGAAAATAATGGATATCCCCTTCGCCTTTAAACTTCTTATTATCCTGAAAAGAATTTTTGTCTCATTTTCGGTCAGCGAGGAAGTCGGCTCATCCATGATCACCACTCTTGCATTAATGCTGACCGCCTTGATGATCTCAATGATTTGTTGCTGCGCAATGCTGAAATCCCGCGCACATTTTGTCACATCCATTTCTATATCGAAACTGTTGAACAGTGCTTTGGCATCTTTGTCCATCTTTTTCCATTGAATCACACCATTTTTCTTGGGTGCTCGACCAAGGAAGACATTTTCAGCCACACTAATCCGATTGATCAGGTTCAACTCTTGATAGATGATAGCAATACCTAATTTTTCTGATGTGCGAGGAGATGATATTTCAACTTCTTTCCCATCAAATTCAATAATTCCATTATCTTTGGTATATGCACCAGAAAGGATTTTCATTAAGGTTGATTTTCCTGCCCCATTCTCCCCTACCAGAGCATGCACTTCCCCTTTTCGCAAAGCAAAATCAACTTCGTTCAACGCTTTTACACCAGGAAATTCTTTACATACTCCCTTCAGGATTAGGATGTTTTCATCACCTTCTTGCATCTTCTTCCTCCATCATAACTA
>JAAZOK010000001.1 GCA_012797815.1 Chloroflexota bacterium
GCCGATCCAGATATTCACAAGTAAAACGGTTGCCCTCGCCCAGGTTGAATTCGAAAGCCAGGGAACAGCCGATAAACCTATTCCGGTCAGCATGCGGTTGATAGGTCCAAATGAAGAGTTGAAAAGACCTTTCCAGGTCAGGATGGTGATCGTTGACGGTAATGCCCAGGGCAAGATCAACAACACCCGATAAAGATTCCTTTCAACTATCCGTTTATTATTGAGCAGCAATGCAAGGATCAGCCCCACCATAGCAGCACCGATGGTAGAAATGAGCGCCCATTCAATATTCCATGAAAAAACACCTAAAAATTCACCGCGGTTGCTTCCTATGAATATCTTTGCGTAATTATCAAGACCAATCCATCCCCAATCTTGAAGATGGCGCAGGGAATAATTGGTAAAAGAATAATAAATAGTCATCAATCCGGGAATGACAATCGAAAACAGGATTGCCACAAGACCGGGTACTAAATAGAAATACGGGTAAAGTGTTTTTTTCTTTTTCAGACTCTTCGCTGATGCCGCCATGATTGCTCCATGAACAAATGTAGAGTTGGGAAAACCCCAACTCTACATTGAAAATTCTACTTACTCAATACCTGCCAGAGAGGTAAGAATTAATTCCTGTGCTTCTGCCATTGCAGTAGCAACATCTGTTTCACCGTGCACGGCTGTCAGGAAAGCCGTAGTAGCAGGAGTCCATACATAATTCATTTCATCGATATTAGGTAATGGATCACTCACTTCCAATTGGCTCATCCAGGCTGCCAGCTCAACATCAGATGCCAGGGCAGAATCTTCCAGAACGCTGGAATATACCGGGATATTGCCAGAATTGGCTTCATACAGCGGTTTTCCAACATTCGCGCCAATGTACTGCACCAGGCTGATCGCCTCAGATTGATGCTCTGAATAAGCACTCACCGAGAAACCCGTATAGGTAGCAAAAGGTTTGGGTGAACCCACGCCATCGATCACGGGGATAGGTGCAACACCTACATCAATACCGGCGGCTTTATATGAGGGCACCATAGAGGGATTGGTGATGATCATGGCTGATTTGCCCTCGGCGAAGTAAGCATCCATCACCTCCCATGTCACGTCAGCCGGCATTAAGCCTTCAACATCAACCAGGGCACGAATATACTGCAGCCCGGCGATCCCTTCAGGAGTATCAAAACCAATGTCGCTGGTATCCCATCCACTCCCGGTCCAATTAAAGACATACCCGCCAAATGCCGAGAAGAAAGGATAGCTGTACCAAAAACTATCGACCTGATAAAGCAATCCATATTCATCTCCACCGGTAAGCTGTTTCGAAACTGAAACAAGATCTTGCATGGTGGCTGGTGCTTCAGAGACCTTCGCTTTGTTGTAAACCAGAGCATTTACGTCTGCCGCAATCGGCACACCCAGCAATTGCCCATCGACTGTGAAAGCATCCAGTGTACCGGGTATATAGGAATCTGCATCGGTGAATTCATCCTGAATAGGAACGATCAATCCACCCAGATAATGCCCACCGACATAGTTGTTCACCGTCATAAACACATCCGGACCCTCACCGGCGGGAATGGCAACGGGAATATTATTGAGCATTTCGAATTGATTCCCCTCGGTAATATTGACCGCATTCCCGGTTTCTGCCGCCCAAGCTTCGATCACCTGGCTGGCTGCAGCCATAGCATCCGCTCCTACACGGTCCAGAATCCAAACTTCAAGAGCAACGGGTTCTTTTTCTTCAACCTGTGCTTCTGCAGCAGGCTCTTCTTCTGTACTTTCGATTTCCCCATTGCCGGTGCATCCTGCTACCAAACCCATCAGCACAACCAGTGCAACAGCAAAACGCAACCATTTCGATTTTGTAGTCATGAAATCCTCCAAGATAGTATTTTGGACATTAATGAAAAGAAAATAGTTTAGTGAGCACCTCCTTTTCAAGCAACCGATTGTCTTGAAACAAGTTCTGGGGATACAAGGATCTGTTCGGTTTGTCTTTCAGGATCCATTAATTTCTTTAATAAGATTTGAGCTGCGATACTTCCCAGCTTTCCGGCGCCATTGAACACCGCACTGACCGGCGGATCAAGGTACTGATAAATATAGTTATCCGCATATCCGATTACAGCAAGGTCTTCTGGAATTTGTAAATGCAGTTGCCGCGCGACCTTCAAGGTGTTGAGGACGGCGATGTCTGAAACCGCAAACACCGCAGTAGGGTGATCTGCACCGGAAAGGATTTCTATCAGATCACGAATCATTTCATCCGATGATTCTGCCATATTGGAGCACCAGGCAGGTTGATAAGGGAGATTCTTTTCAGAAATTCGCTCTTTAAATTGTTCGATCAAGCGATAAGAGACTCCCGCATTCCCTTTTTCCCCAACCATACAAATCTTCTGGTATCCGCGGTCTGCCAGATGATCTACTGCCAGCCGTACAGCTCCATGAATATCAGCATCCACATAATCAAGCCCTTCATTATCTTCGGTTCGCCCGATCAATACAAAGGGAATGGATTCCTTTTTAAGGATCTCGATGCGCTTATCCTGCAACTGGACGTGCAGTAAGATGACTCCATCCATCTGGTGTCCGCGAGCCGCTGCCTCCAGCTCCAGCCAGGAATTAGCCCGATCCAGGGTTGGGTGCATGAAAAGGCGATAATCACTTTCTTCCAGCACCTCACCCACTCCATTGATCAATTGTATAAATGAGATCTGGTTCTTATATACCGTCAGTGGGGAGACAATGGAGATGGTAAACGTCTGCCCGCTTGCCAGCGCGCGAGCGAAGCCCTTGGGTTCATATTTCA
>JAAZOK010000099.1 GCA_012797815.1 Chloroflexota bacterium
GAACTTGTCCATGATCGTTGATGCAAAGCTGGTCATCCTGCAGGAAAGTTCCGGTGGAAGAAGCATCGGGTGCTTGCACGCCGAAGGAAATCAACTTCCCACGCACAGAAGGATGCAGATCCCAGGCGCCTGTATCCTCGCGGTTGAGAACTGCAATATTTTCGGCTGTCTGGTAATCCAGAATATGCGCCTTGGCTTGGGTATAAGCTTGCATGCTACCGTGTCGATCGAGATGGTTGGGAGTGATGTTGGTAATGGCGGCAATGGTCGGTGAGATGGTCATCAACTCAAGCTGGAAACTGGAGAGCTCCAGCACCACGATATCGGCAGGTTGAATGGCATTCAGGTCGTTGATCAGGGGTGTACCGATATTGCCACCCACCCAGGCTTTTTGCCCGGAGCGACAAGCCTGACGGGCGATCTCTCCGACCAAAGTGGTAGTAGTGGTCTTACCGGCAGAACCGGTGATGCCGATCGAACGGGCGTGCAGTCTTTCGAAAAAGATCTGCGAATCGTTGGACAGGGGAATGGCACGTTTCTGAGCTTCCAGGATGATAGGAAGGGTAAGCGGCACTCCACCCGAAACACACACCAGATCGCAGTTTTCAAGCAAAGAAAGAGGATGTTCTCCAAAGCAGGTTTGCACAGGTAGCTCCGCCATCTGTGCGGCAATTTCAGCCAATTGCTCCGGCGGCTTGCCATCATTGAGGATGACCGATGCACCCTGGGTGGAAAGGAAGCGCGCCAGAGCAGTCCCTTGCCGGGCTGCTCCGATCACCAATACTTTCTTTCCTCTGAAATCCTTCATCCAATTACCTCACTCGACTGATCGCAATACCGACCAGTACGGACAGCAAATTTATGATCCAGAAACGCTGTACCACCTGTGTTTCGCTCCAGCCGGAAAGCTCAAAATGATGGTGCAGGGGTGCCATCTTGAAGAGCCGTTTTCCGCCGGAAAAGCGAAAATAGATGATCTGTAACATGACGCTCAACACCTCGCTGGTGGGGATGATTGCGATAACGGGCAACAACAACCATTGCCCGGTCATCAACGCAACCACACCCAGGCTGGCACCCAGTGCCAGTGATCCGGCATCGCCCATGAACAACTGAGCGGGGTGCACGTTGAACCACAGAAAACCGAACAGAGCTCCTACGATGGTGAAACAAAAATTTGCCAGAAAAGTCTGTCCCTGCATCAGAGCGATCACTCCATAGGCTGCAAAGGCGGTGATCGAGATCAGGCTTGCCAGTCCGTCCAGGCCATCCGTGAAATTCACCGCATTGGAATAACCCACGATGATGATCGTTGCAATGGGTATGAATGCGACGCCCAGCGGGATGGGATCGGGATAGCCGGGCCAGAATAATTCCGGCACATGCAGAGCATATTTCAAAAGAAAAGCGGTCACCAGGGCGAAAATGGTCTGCATCAGGAATTTAACAGTAGCTGACATTCCCAATCCCTTACGAGGACCGCGAATTCCTTCCCAATCGTCTATAGCACCCAGGATACTGTAGATGATCATTACAACCAATGGCACCAGTACGGAATAACCGGAGATATCAAAACCGAGCAAAGTGGCGGCATTCATCAAAACCGTGAGAATGACCACCGGCACGATGATGATAAATCCGCCCATGGTGGGAGTTCCCAGTTTCTCGACGTGGCTTTCAGGGCCATCTTCGCGAATGATCTTGCCGATCTTGAAGTGGCGCATTAATTTAATCAGTGGTCCTCCCCAGATAAGGGAGAGGATGAAGCTCAATGCTATCAGGGTTATCGAAACATTCGTCTCTTTCATACCGTCTTCTCCAGGGCAGATGCAATGGTATCCATGCGTAAACCGTGAGAACCTTTGATGAGAACCACATCTTCAGCATTCAAGTTGTATTTCAACACCTGGACCGCCTGTGCCGAATCTGCCACCGTGGTGATGTCTTTTTCGGCAAGTCCGTGTTGGTGAGCTGCAGCGGCAATGATCTTGCCCAGATTGCCGACGGTGATGAGGTGATTGACCACCGTAGCAGCGCGTTCTCCGACCTGCTGGTGCCCGATCTGTTCATACTCGCCGAGTTCCAACATATCGCCCAGCACCGCAACCTTATGTCCTTTTAATTCATCCAGCAGATCCAAAGCTGCGATCATGGATTCGGGAGTGGCATTATAAGTGTCATCCAGGATCAACGCCCCGGATTCGGTGCGGGCGGTCACC
>JAAZOK010000152.1 GCA_012797815.1 Chloroflexota bacterium
ATAGGTAAGAAGGAACTCTCTGTCCATACAGATTGCACATAATTTAAAATAGAATAGCCCTGCAGGGTAAAGGATAGATCGATGGTCAGTGACTGCCCGTCTGCCAACGGCTGCGCCAAGGGGAGCGCTGCCACGCTATCGTGTTTGCTCAACGCTATCTCCACCGGCAGCCCATTCACCTGTACATTACTCAATTGAATACGATCAGAATACATATAACCCACAGTGGGATCTTTTTCCATCTCCTCAAAGCCATAAGGTATGTTGGCATACAAGCGCAGCACGATTTCTTCCAGCGGCACACCGGTTGTATTGGTATAGGTAATGGTCTCCTGCCCTGTCATGTGCAACTGGTTTGGGTCAACCTGCAACTCCACGTGATAGTGCGGTACCTCCTCCTCCGAAACGGGGGTAGGCGTGGGAGCAGGCGTGATGGTAGCTGCAGCAGCAGCGCTGATGGTAGGCGTCTCCGAAGCACTGGAAATATCCGGAGAAACGCCGGAGAAAAGAGCACCGCGAAGCAGAAAAACCAGCGCAAATAGCCCTATCAAACCCAACCCCACATACAACAGCGTGGAGCGCAGCAAATGACTGCGCACTTTGCCCGCTTTTTCGCGCAGCACTTCCAGCGGCAGCAAGCTGGCGCCTCGATAAGCCGGATAGAAGGAAGCCAGATAAGCAAGCCCGACCGGCAGCAGTAAGCCGCCCAACAGGATCTGCAGCCAGGGTAAAGAGCCAAGCGCGGTACCCGGATAGGCAATACAGAAAAGAAGCACTCCCAGCAGCAGCCCTGCCAGCGCTCCCAGCAGGCAAATGCATCCCTGTTCCCAGCAGAACAGGGCTGCAATATCCCGCCGGCGCCAGCCAAACGTGCTGAGCAGCCCGATCTCATCCTTGCGCTCGTTGACATTCACGCGCGTGGAAAGGAGAATATTGATGATGGTCAGCAGGAGGGCGCCCACTGCCATAAGGCGGTGATATGGCTGGATTGAGGAATGAATCCAGCGCCCCAGCAAGGTTCCATAGAGCTGCCCCTGCAGGCTGCTCTGCACCAGAATAAGTAGCGTTAACAACCCGCTGGTCAGCAGGATGCTGAGCAAAATGGTCAGAGAGCGTACCGGTTTGCGCAGGATGTTTTCCATGACAATGGCACGCAGATGCGTCTTCTTGCCGTGGGAAAGCTGCGGAATGGCTTCCCCTTTCTGCAAGTATTCCACCGGGGAAGCCCTGGAAATCTGCCAGGCAGGCAGTAAGGCACTGAGCATGAACGCCAGCAGTTCCAGCACCACAATCAACAAAAACTGCCCCACCACGATTTCCAACGACAAAATATGAATGATCAGTAAAGAAACAAGTACTGCCAGCAGGATGCTGAACAAAGCCACCGGCAGAACCTGCCCCAATAATCGTTTGATGATATCCCTGCGCCGCCAGCCCAGCGCGTTATACAGCGCCACCTCCGAAACCCTGCCCAACATCAAGAACAGGTTGAGGTTGAAGAGCAGCAGCACCCCCGCGCCCAGCATACCAGCGAAAAGCAAGCCATCCGCCAGATTCATGCCGCTGCGAATGAGGGTATTGACGTTCTTCTTGACCCAGTATTCCTCAACATAACCCGAATCACCGATCCCCTCATAACCGGGGATATGTACCAGTACCGGCTGCGGCGAAGAACCGACCATCACATCCACATGCAAGCCGGTGCGCTGGACGATCTCATTCGCCACTTCTTCAATGCGCGCCTGGGCATCTGCATCCATCGCATCGATGCCAGCCACCCGCACTCGAATGGCAGAAATGAAATCATCTCCAATCCCACAATCCGCTTTTTTCAAGCGAAAGCCCGAGCCAGCCGTCTCGTCAGGCACGGATTCATAGCAGGCATTTTCCAAAATTTGCCGGGCTGAGGTGAGAGAAATGAGCAAATCGGGAGGAGAAACCAGATAACCCTCATTATTGAGGGTGGGGGTTAGGGTAACCGGGTTTTCCAAGGCTTGCCCATTTTCATCATATTTCAACGTTGCCGAGGGAGGCAGATAAGTCTCCAGCGGCACCTGATTGAGAGGAGAACCAGCCAGAGCAGTAGAGGTATTTATTTCAAACTGCCCATTGCCCTCATAATATGGACTGAAACTGAATAAATGAGAAGAGCGGGGTGAAAGCGAGCGGTAGGTTACCTCCGGTTCCACCTGCCACTGGACGATATCAAGCCAATCTTGTGTTTCTTGGGGGATGAAATTATAGAATAAATCCGGCTCCTTCTGCGTGAGCCCCTGCGGAACAGCTTCCAACACCAATGCATCTTGGGGAAGAGAAGCTGGCACATTTTCCATTTTGCGGTACTGCACCGCACTGGGGGCATACAGCAGCCCGGTTATCGCAGCATTTTGCTGATCGACACCCACCACTTTATTATTTTTTACAATCAGCTCGACAGCATTCTTGTACCACTCGCGCTGCACGTTCAGATTTGCCTTATACACCGTCTGCAGCGGCATGTTTTCCACTACCTCTCGGTCGGGTATTTTGCTGAGCTGTTGAGCATAGCTTTCACTCCCATCCAGCTCGAAATCCATCTTCTCCAACTGAATAGAAAGAACCTGCCGGATATAGTCATGAATATTGAACAACACCGGAACAAAAAGAAGCTCGTGGTCAATGATCAAAGGCGGATCCTGTGGTAAATAACTCCCGGATACCAGCATATCATCCAGATGCACCAGTTTGGCTTCCTGTTCAGGATCGATGGCAGCGATGAGCATACGGTCATGAGCACTGGGAAGGGATACCAAAAACGCATCTGTTATTGGACTGGCGCCGCCCATCGTGATCGATAAACGCAGGCGCTGCAGTTCATCCATTAATCCCTCATATCTGGACGAAGAAAATCCCCAACTGTCGGAGGATTCAGGAATATGCAAAGCATAAT
>JAAZOK010000091.1 GCA_012797815.1 Chloroflexota bacterium
AGCGTTATGTAGACTTCAACCGCTGCGGTGTTCCGCTGGTTGAAATGGTTACCGAACCCGATCTGCGCTCTGCCGATGAAGCAGGGCAGTATCTTATTCGTTTACGCCAGCTGCTGCGCTGGCTGGGTATTTCGGAAGGAGATATGGAAAAGGGCAATTTACGTTGCGATGCGAATGTCTCGATTCGAGAAAAAGGCAGCTGCGTATTGAACACCAAGACCGAGATCAAGAATGTCAATTCCATCGATGCGGTCAAAGATGCCATCCGCAAGGAGATCGAACGCCAGATCAGGGAAGTGGAAAAGGGGAACTCCATCAAACCCTGGACGCTGGATTGGGATGACAATGCCGGTGTGCTGCGCATGATGCGCTCCAAGGAAACCGAAGCGGATTACCGCTATTTCCATGAACCCGATCTGCTGCCTCTTGAGATCAGTGATGAATGGAAAAAAGAAATATTGAAGGATCTGCCGGAGCTACCGTTGGAGCGGCGCGCCCGTCTGATGAAAGAGATGCAGATCCCGGAGTATGATGCCGATATCCTGACCGGCGATCGCGACCTGGCAGATTATTTCGAAGCGGCGGTCAAGCTGTATAAAGGGGATGCCAAGAAGATCTCGAACTGGTTGATGAATGATGTGCTGCGCATGCGCAACGAGCTGGGTGTCCGTATGGCTGAAATGAAGCTGACTCCCGCATACCTTGCGAGGCTGGTGCATCTCACGGATGAAGGCAAGATCAATATCACCACAGCCAAGAACCTGCTGCCCAAGATACAGGAGAGCGGCAAAGATCCGCAAACCCTGGTGGAGGAACTGGGGCTGGCAGTGGTGAGTGATGATGCAGCGATTCGGGCGGTCTGTGAAAAGATCGTTGCGCAGAACCCCAATGAAGTGCAATCTTACAAAGATGGAAAAGAAAGTTTGATTGGCTGGTTCGTAGGGCAGGTGATGCGTGAAATGCGCGGAAAAGCGGATGCGCAATTAACAAAAAAGATATTGATAGAATTATTAGGAAATTAAACAGAAAAAGTCGGAGTAATTTTCTCCGACTTTTTTGTTGTGGTTAATCTTCCAATTGTTCTGCCAGGAAGACCTGAATGCCCATCTGTTCGATCTGGCTGCTCTGGGCTTCCAGAACATCGATATGAGCTTCTTCGTCTTTCAGGATCTTCTCAAAGAGTTCGCGGGTGCCGTAATCATTATATTCTCCGGCAACGTTGATGGCTTTGTTGTAAGCCGCGATGGCTTCCGCTTCGGATTTCGTGTCGTTCTTGATCGCTTTTTCAACATCTTCGCCAATATGGATGGCTTTCAATTCTGTCACGATGGGTTTCCCCTCAAGGAACAGGATGCGCTCGATCAGCGATTCTGCGTGCTTCATTTCATCGATCGCGCGTTTCTCGGCTACTTCATGCAGGGCAGCGTAGCCCCAATCGGCAGCCATTTCACCGTGCACAATATACTGGTTGATGGCAGTCAATTCATCCGCCAGCATCATATTCAACGTTTCTATTACTTTTTCATTCCCTTTCATTTTGTTGTTCTCCTTTATCTATTTTCACTATTAATTATATAGATTATTTATACACGGAAAAATCTTTTTGTGGGATAGTAAAATACATTTCTGTCGTAAATCTAATAAAAACGAGAGAACTACCCTCTTGACCAAATCAAGGAGCATGCACCATGAAGTTGATCCAATGGGATGAGACAGATGCCTATTACAACCTGGCTGTGGAGGAATATGTTCTTCAACAAATGGGTGAAGAAGAGTTCATTCTGCTCTGGCAAAATCGCAACGCCGTGGTGGTAGGCAGGCACCAGAACACCATCGAAGAGATCAACACCGATTTTGTGCGTGAACATGATGTGCAGGTGGTGCGGCGCCTGACCGGTGGGGGAGCGGTTTATCATGATCTGGGTAATTTGAATTTCTCTTTTATCTTGAACGCCAAGGATCGGATGTTCAACTTCCGGGATCTTTCGCTACCGATCATGGAATCAATGAAGAAAATGGGGGTCCATACTGAATTCACCGGTCGCAATGACCTTACCCTGGACGGGAAAAAGATCTCGGGTACTGCCCAGTCGATCAAAGGAGGACGGCTGTTGCATCATGGAACTTTGTTATTTCACTCCAAATTGGACACCATATCTGATGTGCTGCGGGTGAAAGCGGATAAGATCGAATCCAAGGGGATCAAGTCGGTGCGCAGCCGGGTGACCAATATTTGTGATTATTTCCCGAATGTGAGCATTGATGATTTTAGAGAACAATTCTACCAGGACATGCATGCTGAAAAAGGACTGGAGCGCTATGTTTTCAACGAAGAGGATGTGAACGGCATTAGGAAATTGCGTGCAGAGAAATACGTCACCTGGGAATGGAATTATGGGCATTCTCCTGAATATAATATTAAAAAAGACCGCCATTTCGACAACGGGAACCTGAGCATCTATATGGATGTGGAAAAAGGTGTCATCAAGGCTATCCGTATCTACGGCGATTACTTTGGGGATGGGGAGATTGCGGAAATTGAAAAAAAATTGCAGGGGGTTTGCAGCCGTGAGGAGGATGTAAGAGCTATTTTACAAAAATTTGATATCGACCATTATATTCATGGGATCACCATCGAGGAATTGACCGGATTCATTGTTTACTAAAAAATGGATCAATGAGCGCCTGTCCCTGGATGAAAATATCTATCAATCATAGCGACTTTCAACCGCGACAAGTCTTGAACTTCATTGAAGCTGTTGGGTTCCTTTATCGAAATGCATGACTTTTTTATCTTGATCTGATTTTGCGCCGGGTGCTATTTTAGCCGGGGCTCTTCATGGGCGGAGTATAATTGACCATGGTATCGTCAAATACTTCTTCTCTGGAATCTATTTCTTGGTCATTGGGGATCGCAGCAATGGAATGATTGTGATGGGGTCTTGATGGCGTTGTACGCGCAAAGGAGAGTTTCCAAAAATGACTCAGTCTTCCCGCACCTTTCGTATCTTCGTCAGCTCAACTTTTACTGATTTGAAGACTGAACGTAATGCTTTGCAGGAAAAAGTCTTTCCGCGCCTGCGGGATCTGGCAGCCGCTCATGGCTGCCGTTTTCAGGCTATCGATCTCCGTTGGGGGGTATCAGAAGAAGCCTCTCTTGACCAACAGACCATGAAGATCTGTTTGGGGGAGATTGAACGCTGCCAAAAAATATCTCCGCGCCCCAATTTCATCGTCCTGCTGGGAAATCGATACGGATGGCAACCGTTACCTTACGAGATAGATGCAGAGGAATTTGAGCGAATTTTACCGGTTGTTTCCGCCGCAGAGAAAATTCGGTTAGCGCAATGGTATCGTCGGGATGACAATGCCATACCGGCGCAGTATCTATTACAACCACGCAGTGGAAAGTACGATGAATTCACTGCTTGGAAAAAGGTGGAAAGCGACCTGCATCGAGTATTGCTGACTGCCGCAGAAAACCTTTTATTCCCTCCTGAAAAAATGCTTAAATATAGCGCTTCCGCCACCGAACAGGAGATCATCTCCGGTGCTTTGCAGGTTCCAGATGCCAAAGAGCATGTATTTTGCTTTTTTCGTGATATGGAAAGAATGCCGGAGGATGGAAGTGCGGAAAATTTCATGGATGCAGATCCGGCAAACAGACAGAAACAAGAAGAATTAAAAAACAATTTGCGGAACCGGTTATCGGACAATGTACATGAATACACCGCCTTTTGGCGGGATGGTGAAGTATCTCAACATCATCTTGAACAATTATGTGAGGATGTATATGACGAACTCTCCACAGTAATGCTGAACGAAATCGAACGACTTGAGACGATCGATCCGCTAGAAAGAGAGATTTCTGTTCATGCAGCGTTTGGTAGGGAACGTACCCGGGATTTTGTCGGTCGCTCGGAAATCTTGAAAGCCGTCGCTGATTATGTCCATAGCAGCGATTCTTGCCCGTTGGTAATCTGGGGACCTTCCGGGTCGGGGAAGTCTGCACTCATGGCGAAAGCTATTCAACAATCTCTGAAAGATCATCCTCACGCAAATGCTATTTACCGTTTTATTGGTGCCACACCGGGATCCACGAATGAGAGAGCATTGCTGGAGAGTCTCTATCGCCAGATTGCCGGGTTGGATAAGAAAAATGACTTTCATGTTCCACCGGATTATAACGATCTGGTAAGGGAATTCAGCCGTTGTTTGAAACGGGGAGCAAGAAAACGACCTATCCTCTTATTCCTTGATGCTATAGACCAGCTTATGGATTCCAATGGTGCTCAAAGCTTCACGTGGTTGCCGGCAGAGTTACCGCCGAAAGTAAAGATCATCATCTCAACCCTGCCGGGACCGTACCTGGATAGCATAAAACAAAAATTGCCCAGGAGCCGGTTCGTTGCGCTTGACTCCATGGCAACTGCGGAAGGAGCGACACTACTGCACAGGTGGCTTGCGGATGCCCGACGAACTCTGCAACCGGACCAAGATGCATACCTGATAAATAAGTTTTCCCGATGTGGCTTGCCGCTTTATCTGCGATTGGCGTTCGAGAGTGCTCGTCACTGGAAATCATATGATCTGGTGCCGGAAATGAGGGATGATATTCCCGGGTTAATTCGCAATATGATCGCTGATTTATCCATGGAGAACAGACATGGGAGAACATTAGTGGAGCGCAGTTTGGCTTATTTGGCTGCCGCCAAGAATGGTCTGTCGGAAGACGAATTGGTGGATATTCTCTCGCTGGATGCGCAGGTGCTTCAGGATTTTTACCGCCGTTCACCCAAATCACCGGATATTGTCAAGTTACCGGTGGTTGTTTGGTCCCGCCTATTCTTTGATTTAGATCCCTACCTGTCGGAACGAGTGGCGGATGGTGTCGTTTTGATGACTTTTTACCATCGCCAGCTCGCCGAAGTGGTTGCTGAAGATATTTTATCGGTTCATCGGAATGAAACTCATCAGAAATTGGCAGGTTATTTCGGAGCTCAAGACCTTCAAATCAAAAAACGGGATATTGAAATTCTGAATTTACGGAAACTATCCGAATTGCCATTCCATCAAACACTTGGAAAAATGTGGTCGGCGCTTGAAGACACACTGTGTGACCTCCATACCATTGAAGCCATGTGTACAGCCTCGCTGCTGTATGATTTAATGGCCGATTACAATCGCGCTCTTGCAACGGTTGAAATTCCAAAACCGTTACGTGTCAAATTGCAGGATTTTATGCGGTTCTTGCGGGCACAGGGATATTTATTAGCCGAACGACCCTCCTTGACATTTCAACTGGCAGCTAACCAGATCGATTCCAGCGCACCCGCACAGGAAGCGTATAAGTATCTCAATGCTGGCTTTGTAACCCATCCCTGGTTACGGTGGATAAATAAACCACAGCAAGTATATCCAGCGGATCTGGCTATCTACAGTCATCATGAGGAGATCGTCAGAACATGCGCCTTTTCTCCGGATGGTTCAATCTTGGTCTCCGGGTCGGATGATAAAAAGGTAATGATATGGGATACTTTCTCGGGTCGACTTTTGGCAACCCTGAACCATGACGCAGAAGTGAACCTGATGCGATTTTCACCGGATGGTAAGTTCCTGATCACTGCCAGTGGAAAGGAGGACTGGTGGGGTGAGATATTGGTATGGGATGTTGCTACATGCCAATTGGTAAAAAAACTGCCACTCCAGAGAAGTACCATTGACCAATTTATTTCAAGCGAGGACAATAAGCGGATTCTTACTGTCATTACGGGAAGAAAAACGCATCTCCGCATTTTCGATGTGGATTGCGGTGAATGTGTCGGCGAACAACATTATTCCAATGTCAGGGTCGTGGAGTTAATCTCAGCACGACCCGAGCGATCCCAACTGCTGCTCCTTAACAGGATCGAAAATACGGGTGAGGTATTAAATTCAGCAAGCATGGACCCCGTCGGGCACTTTGAGTTGGGACCCCGGTTGCAGGAGAGCCAATTTGCAGCTCTTCTCGATGAGAAAAACATGATTTACGCGTTTATCCTGAGATCTAAACTCATCCTTTATGATGGTGCAAACAGTTCCGTCATTTCAGAGACGCCGCTTCCATATGTACCGCGTTCCTTCTGTATTTCATCTGATGGAAGACAAAGTCTATTTGTGGCTGGGGTTGCCGAGGGGAGGCGAAACTATGGAGGATTGACCATCCTCGATAAATTCGGGAAAGTGGTCAGTAATTACCAGTTTCCAAATCATAATCCTTATGTTTGCACTTATGCTTCTATAAATGGTCGGGTGGCAGTCGGATTGGAAAACGGGGAAATACACTGCTGGAAACCAACTGTGGAAATGCCCGAAAATAAAATCTTCGATCATGTTCCTTCTGAGCACTACCTCATGGCTGTATCGTCTGATGAAGTGCATTATCTGGCCAATCAAATCGCGTCCCAGCCCGGAAGATATCCCGAGAATTACTATGCCCCGGTGGGAGAGCGTATGACCCTGCTCGCAGCCTTTGATGGGGAAGAACTGCGAAGTTGCAAATGGGATGATTTGATCGCAGATGGACGATCTCATCATTTTATCAAGCTGGCGTGTTTTTCTCCTGATGGGAAGGGTATTCTGGCCATTACCACAACGGAGTTTGATCGCCCCATCATCAATAAGGATGATACGATTTTTATGCTCGATGCGGAAAGCATGAAAATAAAATGGTCCGCCGTTCGCCCCCTGAGGGTAAGAAACAAATACATAGAATTCAGGAGCAGGTTGATCATGGCTCTTTCCGTGCTCTTCCTCATTCCTCTGTTATTGATCGTATTGCTGGAAATTGTGTTGCGTCTGATCGGGCGAGAGTTCTATCCCAAACAGTTTCAACGGGCAGAAGATTTTTTTGAGGAAGCAATTGAGAAATTGACGGTGAATGCCCTTGTCCAGCCATGGTGGAAACGGGTGCAGCGTGGAGCGTTCGCAGTGTTGCCAGACATAACTCCTGGTTTTGTTGCAACAAGGGGAAAAGAAAAAGTTCTCGTGAGCAATGGCTCGAATTTGATCGCGTTCGATAGCAACACAGGAGAATTGGCTTCCGATATCTATATCTCAAAATATGGCATATCCTCTTTTGCGGTGGCGCCCGACCTCCGTACAGTTGCATGCTGTACGTTGCTAAACAAGGATGCAATTCAGTTGGTAGATATGGAATTGGAAAAAGTGGTCAAAAAGATGACCTTGCCTGTTGCAAGAGAGGATTCGGAACCTGCAGGGGTGGTGTGGGAAATACCGTGGTGTGGGTTCAGCCCGGATGGTAAATATTTTGCAGCCCATGTGACCAGTGATGCCGGGGGGTCCTACATCCATTTTTGGAGCAGTGATCTGGCAGCCCATGTCTGCCAGATTTCCGTGGGAAGTGCCAATTTTGCCTGGAGCCCTGATTCGCGGGCGTTTTGTGTATGGGAAACCTATCTGCAAAACAGGTTGACGCTATGGTCCATACCTGATGCAAATATTATTACCGAGTTCAACGCCGAAGGATGGCCGGCTATGTTGGAATGGACCAGACCAGACGGAACGCTCTTGGCAGCAACCCGCGATGGACGATTGTATAAACTGAAATTTGAAGGAGGATAGCTCAAAGAAACTGCTGTGAGCGGATCGGTGACATAAGTCTCACAAAACTATTTTATAGCAAAGTGGATGTGTAAATGATTTCCCAAAAATCCAGTATTGATCATTCCATCCACGGCATTATATTTGAAAAATTAACAGAATCCATTATGTATCAAGTACTTGACAAATTAATAACACAATGTTATTGTTGTGTTGATGATTCCGGAATTCGTTGATATAGGTGGTGTTTGGAAAGTTCTTCCCCCAGGGATTCATGAAACCAATTTGGAGGAAATAAGTACGCGCTTTGTAATTAATGAAAAAAGAAAAGAGTTGTTTCAAGGATTATTATCTGCTTGCAAATCCTTAAAAATGGCTGGTTGTATGACCATTTTCCTTGATGGAAGTTATGTTTCAGATAAACCAAATCCTGGTGATTATGATGTATGCTGGAGTCCTCAAAATGTTGATACTCAAAAGCTAGATCCCGTATTCTTGGATTTTTCAAATGGACGAAAAAATCAGAAATTAAAATATGGAGGTGAATTTTTCCCATCAAGTGAAATGGCTGATGGTGTAAGAGTTTTTGTTGATTTTTTTCAAATTGATAAGGAAACCGGTTTGAAAAAAGGATTACTTAAAATTAAGTTATAAGCCAGGAAAGGAGGTTCAAAATGATTACAAATGAAAGACAGTATAGAATAACAAAGAGTCAAGCTGAAAAATTAAAAAGAAAGCTTTTAGAATTTGATATCACTTCGAAAGCCAAAGAGCTTGATTCTCGAATTCTTGCCACTGCCGAGTTTGAAGCTATAAAAAGTGAGATTTCAGAACTTACCAATCAATTACTAGAGTACGAAAGGTTAAAATCTGGGATTGAATCAAGATTTGAAGCAAAAAGTTTGTCCGAACTTCCTAATATTTTAATTTGTGCGAGGATAGCACAAAACTTGACACAAAAGCAATTAGCCGAACTGGTTGGTCTAAAAGAACAACAGATTCAAAGATATGAAGCTGATCAATATGTCAGTGCAAACTTAAAAAGATTACTTGAAATTGCAGATGCATTAAAAATATCGATCAAAGAACTAGCAAGGATTGAGCCTATTTCAGAGTCCGATGAAACTAATAAGACAACTGTAATTGCATGGAACGAATTTCCAATAAAAGAAATGTACCAAAGAGGATGGTTCGAAGGGTTTTCGGGATCACTTGATTCTCTTAGAGAAGAAGGTGAAATGCTTGTTCGGAATTATATCGAAAGCTATAAGAGAAACCCAATTCAGGCATTTCATCGATTACATGTTCGCTCGGAATCCCATATTAATCCATATGCATTACTTGCCTGGGAATGCCGAGTTATTTCCTTGTCGGTGAATGATAGAAACCTCGGAGAATTTAAGAAACAGAATATTACTCCCGAATGGATTACTGATTTTATAAAACTTAGTAGACACCAAAATGGTCCATTTATAGCTAAGGAAAAGCTTCACGATGTGGGAATTGCGCTTGTAATTGAACCACATTTAAAAAACACATTCCTTGATGGTGCAGCCTTACTTTATAAAAATTCTCCTATTATAGGAATGACATTAAGATATGATAGATTGGATAATTTTTGGTTTGTCATTTTACATGAATTGATGCATATTGTTCATCATTTACAAGATGGTAAATTGGAGAACATTTTTGATGATCTTGATGTTGAAGATACACATAAAATTGAAATTGAAGCAGACAAGTATGCAGGAGAAGAACTTATCCCAACAGAAGCTTGGACAATGTCACTTGCGCAATTTACAAGATCAAGAGATTCTATTAATGATTTAGCAGATAAACTTGAAATCAGCCCCGCAATTATTGCAGGGAGGATAAGATATGAGGCAAAAAACTATGTAATATTAAATGATTTAATTGGTCAAGGTGAAGTAAGAAAACATTTCCCAGATGTAATTTTTGGGGTATAAGAAGAGGGGCAAAAAATGATTTATGTACCTTGTTTAAGGTGGAAGTTGGGCGAATATCAAGCAATAAGCAAATTGTCACCTTCCACTAAAGATTCAATAATTCCATTAATCGAAGTTGCAGAGATTGGTTATGATTTTGAAAACAAAAAAGTATCAAAGACTCTGGATGAGCATTTAATTAGTTTTGCAAAAAGAGTCAAAGAAAAATGGGGAAGAAAAGGATGTTTTATTGATATTCAACTTATTGAACCTTACGGTTTAATGAGCAGTGGATACCATCCGGCTAGATTCATATTTGAAGATTTAAGATTGAAGAATATTTGTGCGATTCCAGTAATATGCCTGAATATGGATCCTCAAGTTCTAGATGAATTTATTAATATAGTAGATATTGATAAAAAAGGTTTATGTATAAGAGTAAACGTTGAAGAAATTGTGAAAGGAAATTTTAGTATTTCCATTGGAAATTTAATAAACAAATTTGGTTTGAGATGTGATCAATGTGATTTAATAATTGATTTACAAACTCCAAATTTTGAACCACTTGATAGATTTGCAAATCTTTTAGTTAATATAATCAAGAATATACCAAATCTGAATTATTGGCGTACGTTAGTAATAATTGGGACTTCATTTCCACCAACGCTAGGAGGATTAAAAACGGGTATCTCAACGCTTCCAAGAAGTGAGTGGTGTCTCTATGAGCAACTTTTTAATAATCTCAAAAAGGATGGTGTCAGAGTGCCAGTTTTTGGAGATTATGCAATTAATCACCCTGAAGTATTATTGCTTGATATGAGGCTTGTTAAGCCAAATGCTAGTATCAGATATTCAATAAATAATGAATGGTTAATTGTAAAAGGGGTAAATGTTCGTGATTATGGTTTTAGTCAATATGGTAAACTATGTAAACTTATTATAGAAATGGTTGAATATTGTGGACCAGAATTTTCTGCTGGTGATCAATATATTGATGCATGTGCTAATGGTGAAGCCAGTACTGGAAACCTTACTACCTGGCGTTGGGTGGGAACGAATCATCATATAGAAAAAGTCGTTCGTGATCTCGCCATCCCCTTCGCTTTTTAAGGTACTCCCTTACAATGGATCTTAACTCTTGTGATGGTAAATTTTCTATCAAGTACATGTATAAATTAGATCGTTTTTCTCTAAGCTGTGCTCCCTGGACCCCGATTTTTATTAAGATTTCTTGAGCTTCATTGTGCCAAAGTAATTGAGCAACTGAATAATCATTAACAGTTTCGTTTCTATGATGTGATCTGATTTCCCGAAAATACAGTTTACCAAGTTGATCGCTTTCGACCAATATAACTCCCCACCAAGTGGGAATTAGATGCATTACATCTTTAAGATGTCGCTTGACCACTATAATTGATATATAGTCGAAGATAGTATTGTAATGTTCGATTTGATTCATTAATCTAGTTAAGGAATCATTATCACTTTTTATTTCAAACCCGTTGAGTTGTTTATTAATTACTGCAATATCAGCCCTGCATTTTCCGTGCTTAATTCCTAATTCATCTACAATAAGAGTATTTGATTCAAAGTGCTCTGTTTTGAGAAATGTTTGATGGAATGCACTTCTGATCTGTGGATCATTCATAAATCAACCTGATTTTTCATTATGATAATTGTTTTCCGAAAGAACTTCTATTTATTTTATCAAATGTTAGTTAGGTTTCTATCGTAAGTTGTAAATCTCTCTCTATATTTTTATTAATCTTTTATTAATCCATTGATCAATAAAAACCCTGTTGACTTTTAATTTGAAATCAGTTATAGTATGAACATATTCATGCGAACGTTCGCATAAGGGAGCCAATGGGGTGAAGCGGGTTACTATAAAGGAAGTCGCTGCTAAAGCGGATGTTTCATACCAGACAGTTTCCAAGGTGATCAATCATAAGGTTGAGGTATTGCCGGAAACTGCCGAACGTATTTGGACTGCCGTCGAAGAATTGGGATATCGTCCCAATTACACCGCCCGTTCATTGCGTTCGCAACGATCGCGCACTATCGGCTACACTTGGAGCCCCACCCCGCATGGACTAACCAATCCCATTCTTGATCAATTTTTGCAGTCCATGTTCCATACTGCCGAACAGGTCGGGTATTATTTATTATGCTTCCCGTATCATGAAGAGAATGCGCGCCAATTGTCAGTCTATGCCGAATTGATTGATACGGGGAGGGTAGATGGATTCATTCTATCTTCTATTGAATACAATGATCCGCGTATCACCTTCCTGCTTGAACATGAATTTCCGTTCGTGGGATTTGGTCGTTCGGACGACAAATCCGTTTTCCCTTATATTGATGTGGATGGCGGGTTGGGTGTGTATCAATCCGTGGTGCATCTTTTCGAGGGTGGGCGCAGGAAGATAGCCGCGCTTGCCTGGCCGGAAGATTCGCGTGTGGGCAACAATCGTATGGCGGGTTATTTCCGGGCGATGGATGAGTGTGGGCTG
>JAAZOK010000026.1 GCA_012797815.1 Chloroflexota bacterium
CGCACGGCGGGATGACGTGTTCAATAAAAATCGTCATTTCGAGAAAACGCAGTGACCGAGAAATCTCTCCGGGTCGTGGTCAGTTCATGAGCAAGTTGCGAAGGAATATGCGGACGGCGGCATTCCATTGCCGCCGTCCTACCCAAAGGGTGAATTAATGAGAGCCATACCAGCTCGGGATGATGTATTCAATTTGAAATGGATCACCCCATAACGGGTTAGACGCAGGGCGGGAATGGAATCCCACCCTACCCAAAAAGTTGACATATAGAAAAAGGGCTGATCTGGAAGATCAGTCCTTTTCACATTCAGCCATCAACCCTTATTTGGATTTCTTAGCCGAGTATTTCAACGCCACATGCGCGGCTGCCAATCTGGCAACGGGCACACGGAAAGGTGAGCAGCTAACATAGTTCTGTCCGATGGTGTGGCAGAACTCGATGGAAGCCGGGTCACCGCCGTGTTCTCCGCAGATACCCACTTCCAGGTCGATGCGGGTTTCGCGTCCGGATTTGACCGCACTGCGCATCAAAGCGCCTACCCCATCCTGATCAATGGTCTGGAAAGGATTCTTGGGAAGAATACCCTTTTCGATATAAGTGACCAGGAAGTTGCGCTCCGCATCGTCACGGCTGTACCCAAAGGTCATCTGGGTCAGGTCATTGGTACCGAAGGAGAAGAATTCAGCCACTTCCGCAATTTCCTTGGCGGTAACGGCAGCGCGTGGAATTTCGATCATGGTGCCGAACTTGTAGGTAAAGTCAACCCCTTTTTCTTTCATGACGGTTTTGGCGATCTCGATCAGCCGTGGCTGGATAACCTTGAGTTCGTTCACATGCCCGGTCAGGGGGATCATGACTTCAGGATGTACCGCAATACCCTTGAGGGTCATATTAGCCGCAGCTTCGAAGATGGCACGTACCTGCATTTCCACGATCTCCGGCATGACAATGCTGAGCCTGACACCGCGCAGCCCCATCATGGGGTTGGATTCGTGCATAGTACGCACACTGGCTAATAAAGCTTCTTTCTCCGCCAGCCCCTTGGTCTCACCCTTGACACGCATGGTGATCACTTCTTCCAATAACGATTCTTCGGAAGGCAGGAATTCATGCAGCGGGGGGTCGATCAAGCGGATGATGACCGGATAGCCATCCATCGCTTCAAATAGACCTTCGAAGTCTGAGCGCTGGTAAGGCAGCAATTCATCCAGCGCTTTGGTTCGCTCCTCGGATGTTTTGGCAAGGATCATGCGTTGCACAATGGGAAGACGGACCTGTTCAAAGAACATATGCTCGGTGCGGCACAAGCCGATCCCTTTTGCGCCATAAGAGCGGGCGCGGCGGGCATCTTGCGGATAATCGGCATTTGCCCAGACCTGTAGCCCACGGGTCGGCCAACCTTGTGGAGCGTTACGAATGCCATCCTGTGCGCAAATCTCATCTGCCCAAGTTAGCAAGGTCATCAGATCCGTTTGTTCTTCAAGCGAAGGAGCACTCATATCGAGTTTGCCCACAAAGGCTTCACCGGAACCGCCATCGATGGAAATCCAATCGCCTTCTTTGACAACCTTTCCATCCGCCTCCATCTCGCGCTTGTCCATGTCGATCTTAACCATGGAAGCACCCACCACACAGGGAACGCCAAATTGACGGGCGACCACTGCTGCGTGGGATGTTGCACCACCTTCACTGGTCAGAATCCCTTTGGCTGCCAGCATACCGTGCACATCATCCGGTTTGGTAAAAGGACGGACCATGATTACATCCTGCCCTTTTTCTTTCGCCATTTTTTCAGCCGTATCGGCATCAAAATAGATCTGCCCTACTGCTGCACCCGGGGATGCATTCACACCACTGGCAAAGAACTTCCCATCGGCATGGGCTTTTTTCATAGTATCACCCATGAACTGGGGATGCAGAAGGGTATCCACCTGGGTGGGAGTAACACGAAGAACTGCTTGCTCCTTGGTGATCAATCCCTCATTCGCCATATCGACCGCAATCTTGACAGCGGCACTGGCGGTTCGTTTGCCATTGCGGGTCTGCAACATCCAGAGTTTGCCATTTTCAATGGTGAACTCGACGTCCTGCATATCATGGTAATGTTTTTCAAGATTGGCAACAATATCGAGGAACTGTTTATTGGCTTCAGGAAGATTTTCGCCCATGGTCTGGATCTTCTCGGTGTTGCGAATACCGGCGACGACATCCTCGCCCTGGGCATTCAACAAATACTCACCATATAGGAGTTTTTCACCGGTGGACGGATTGCGGGTAAAAGCAACGCCCGTACCGGAATTCCAGCCCATATTGCCAAACACCATGGTCACCACATTGACGGCGGTACCCAGATCATCGGGGATGTCGGCCGCTTTACGGTAATCAATAGCGCGTTTACTGTTCCATGATTTGAAAACAGCTTCCGTAGCTAATTTGATCTGTTCCAGAGGTTCCTGGGGGAAATCAAACCCTTTGGCATCCTTGGTAACCTTCTTGAATTTTTCAACCAGTTCTTTCAACGCCGCAGCATCCAGATCGGTATCGGCTTTGGCATTCTTGGCTTTCTTCAATTCCTCCAATACTTTTTCGAAATGTTCATCGGAAATACCGAGCACTACGGAACCGAACATGGAAATCAAACGGCGATAGGCATCATACACAAAGCGCTCATTCTCTGTCAAAGCGACCATGCCCTTGGCAGTTTCATCATTCAAGCCGATGTTCAAGACGGTATCCATCATGCCCGGCATGGACATCTTGGCACCAGAACGGCATGAAACCAATAATGGATTCTTGGGATTCCCAAATTCTTTCCCGGCTGCTTTTTCAACGACCTTGAGAGCATCTACCATTTGCTCCCACATACCCTCGGGGAATTTACCACCGTTGGCAAGAAATGCATTACAACCTTCGGTCGTCACGGTGAAAAAAGGCGGAACCGGAACACCGATACGGGTCATTTCTGCCAGGTTGGCACCTTTTCCACCCAGTAAACCGCGTACGCCATCCCAATCACCGGCGTATTTTTCCGCTTCAGCCACTTCATTGAAAAGGTACACCCACTTTTTATCTGACATTGTTACCTCCAGAGATAAATAATTACTGTATTTTGAATAAAACGCATTAAGTTTTAATTTTACCATAGGCATGATTTTTCAATTTTGTGAATGCGCCGGACAGCCATTTTATTAATGATTTTCTTATAGATACCAAACGCCATAAAAAATAAATCATTTCTTTGAAAATTTTTAAACTCACCTAAATGAACACACTTTGCTATAATTCAGGTATGTCTACAACCATCATTCACGCCAATGTTTTCACCCCGGATGAAATCTTACCCGATCACAGTATCGAGATCGAAAACGGGGTCATCAAAAAAGTCTACCCCACGGGTAATTCCGACGCAGCATCCAAAAACGATATCATCAACGCACAAGGGTTGCTGGTAACACCCGGACTGATCGACATCCATATCCATGGCGATATGGGATCTGACAGCATGGATGCCACTTTAGAAGCTTATAACACCATGAGTGGGTTCTTATGTGAACATGGCGTTACCTCCTTCCTGGCAACCACGGTCACTTCCAGTGAAGTAAACATCTCATCAGCGCTGAAGATGATAGAGCAAATGATGGACAAAGTGACAGGAGCCCAGTTGTTAGGAGCGCATGTAGAAGGTCCTTACATCAATATCACCTATAAAGGTGCTCAGAATCCGGCTTATTTCCGCACACCCCAAAAAGCAGAGTATGAAGCATGGGTTGAAACGGGAGTGGTCAAATTGATCACCATTGCCCCCGAGCTGGATGGCATGGATGAATTCATCCGTTTTTGTGTGGATCACAATATTGAGTTAGCCATCGGGCACAGCCAGGCGACATACGAGCAGGTCAGGCATGCCGCCGATCTGGGAGCAAGACAAGCCACCCATCTCTTCAACGGCATGCTGGGATTGCATCACCGCGAACCCGGTACGGTAGGGGGAGTGTTGATGGATGACAGAATTTATGCACAGATCATCGTGGATGGTGTGCATCTGCACCCGGCTATTGTGAAATTCGTCACACAGGTCAAGGGTATCGACCACACCATTTTGATCTCAGACGCCATGCGGGCAACCGGACTTGACAATGGGAAATATGATCTCGGGGGACAGGAAGTGACCGTGATGGGCGGTGTTGCCAGGATCGCCAACGGAGCGCTGGCAGGCAGCACCCTCACCCTGGATAAAGCCATTCAGAATACCATGGCATTCAGCGGGTTGGATTTTCAACAGGTATTGCCCATGGCAACGCGTGTTCCCGCCCAAGCAATGCATTGGGATGAGCATAAAGGTGCTATCAAAGCCGGCTTTGACGCCGATATCACTTTTTTCACCCCGCAGCATGAAGTTGCAGCCAGCATGGTTGCCGGAAATATGGTTTTCAATCAATACTTCTAGTCCTTGCTACATTTCCGAAGGCAAATAACAGAAGTTATGATTGATTGTGATCCATTTTGAATACTTCCTTATAAATCCATTTATAATCTTTTCTAATTTACTTATAAGGAAGCACCATGCAATTAAACCTGTTCACCTGGCTATTATCGTTATCCCCTTTAGTCTTATTTCTGTTCTTAATGATCGGAAAGAAATGGAGCGGCAGTAAAGCCGGCTTTTTCAGTTGGATCTATACTCTGTTGATCGCCATTGTCTTCTTTGGTGCCAACCTGCCTTTGATCGGCTACGCACATTTCAAGGTGGTATTCCTGGCAGGCGACGTGCTCTTGATCATCTGGATGGCATTATTGTTCTTCCATATTTCCAATTATGCAGGAGCCATTACCGTGATCGGAAATGCGCTTGCCAATCTGACCGGCAATACCATCATTCAAACTCTCCTGCTGGCGTGGCTTTTCACTTCCTTCCTGCAGGGATTGGGGGGATTCGGCGTGCCAGTAGCAGTGACCGCTCCCCTGCTGATCGGGTTGGGAATCAACCCCATCGATGCAGTGGTAATGGCAAGTATCGGTCATGGTTGGGCAGTTACCTTTGGTTCCATGGGATCTTCTTTTCAGACCCTGATGGCATTAAGTGGTTTTTCCGGTTATATTCTTGCCCCTGACACCACCATTCTATTGGGCGGGGCAGCCATTATCAGCGGGCTGTTGATCGCTCACATTCAAGGAGGATATAAGGCAGTACTGAAAAACCTGCCGTTTATCCTCATCATCGGTGTCATTTTAGGAGCAGTACAGTATCTGCTCGCCACGCAGGGCTTATGGTCAGTTGCCGCAACCGGAGCCGCCATGGTGGCACTCATGGCAGCCTTTTTGTTGATAAAATTCCGAATAGTGGGAAATAAAAATAACGATCCGTCAAGCGACCTTAAAAAAGAAAATGCTTCCGATCCATCAAAGCCATCCCTGTTGCTTTCTGCCAGCGTTTATCTTATCCTGGTTCTGTTATCTTTCGCGATCAAGTTGATCACTCCTTTGAATGATCTCCTGGAGCAGGTCAAACTCACCTATCCATTTCCTGAGATCGTTTCCAACCTGGGCTGGATCACCGCAGCAGAAGCCGGGCGGGTCATTAGCATATTCACCCACCCCAGCATGATCCTCCTGTTAGCCTCCGTCGTCGCGTATATCCTCTATTCGCGAAAGCATTTCCTGACCAAAGACACCCGTAAAAAGATCTTTTCAAGCGTAATAAAAAGTGGAACAAAAACCAGTACGGCTATTCTTTTCACCGTCAGCATCGCCGTGATCATGAGCCACACCGGCATGATCTATATTCTGGCAGAGGGGCTCAGCCACATGGTAAGCGCTAACTTGTATCCCGCACTCACTCCTTTCATCGGTGCATTGGGGGCATTCATCTCCGGCAGTAATAACAATTCGAACATTTTGTTCACCAATCTGCATATGCAAACCGCACAGTTGATGGGGCTGGACGTGACTCTGATCCTGGCTGCCCAATCAGCCGGGGGTGCGGTGGGCAGCATCTTTGCTCCCGCCAAGGTCATTGTAGGATGTTCGACGGTAGGGTTAGCCGGAAAAGAAGGACAGGTAATCGGAAAAGTAATAAAATATGGGATAATCCTGGTGGCGGCGATCTCTGTTTTAGCCATGCTGATGATCTAAATTTATCTGTCGGAGAAAAATGAAGAAACTTACCCTTATCCTGCTTCCCATTGTGGTTCTGGCAGCATGCAGTTCAAAATCAGTCGAGATCCCTGAAAATTTTCAGGAGATAAGCCTGCCGATGGCGCAGAACATATTTACCAGTCTGGAAGATGATGATTATCAAACTTTTCAAAAGGACTTTGATGAAAAGATGACTGCTTCGATAGATGAAAGTACTTTTAGCAGTACGCAGTCCATGATAACGGAACGGATGGGCGTCTTTCAAAACATCACATACCAACAGACCACTTATGAAGAAGGTTACCTGATAGCTTATTACAACCTGGACTTCAGTGAGGGTGACTTCACCTTACGTCTTGTTCATGAAGCACAACCCCCTTACAAAATCGCCGGTTTCTGGTTCCCGGATTTCCCGACGGAATAAAAAAATACGGAGGAAAAAACCCTCCGTATTTTTTATATCAGGTTCTTCAAATCGGCTTTATTCACCCATTTTTGTTCTTTGATGATCTCTCTGGCAACATCGACCATATCCCAAACATTCCAGAGCAAGATACCTTTGATGATATTATCCTGGCTGTAATAAAGCACCCCTTTCTTATAGGGTTCATGCCAGATCACCTGGGTATCTAATTGAGCATCGATCAGACCGACGGCTTCATAGCCGATATCAAAGAGATCGGAATAGAACATGGGAAGATAATCATATTCGAGGTTGCCCCCTGCCATATTCTCCCCGGCAATTTGACCCATATGTTCCGCATTATCGATATGCTCAAGGCGAATGGTTTTATCCAGAGCCGGTGAATGGAAGGCGGCAACATCCCCCGCGGCAAAGATATCCGGTTGAGAAGTTTCGAGGTAGGAATTCACGTGGATTCCATTCGAGACAGTAATACCGGCTTTTTCCGCTAACTGGGACTGTGGACTGACACCTACACCAGCGATGACCCCATCTACCACAATATCCTGCCCGGAAGCCAGGATGATGCGATGGTTTCCCTCTTTCTTTTCAATGTCTTTAACCGGTTGGTTTACATGCAATTGGACTCCCTTGGCTTGATAATATTCATTCAAATATTGAACGATATCGGGCGGAAAGACCATCCGACCTATGCCCGCTCCAGCTTCGATCTGTACTACCTGTTTCTTATTCATCGCCAAGGCTGCCGCAATTTCTGACCCGACAAAACCTGCTCCGATCACAGCAAAACGATCGTGTTTTTCGCTCATTTCCCGCAGTTTCAGATAATCAGAGTATTGCCGGTAATACATAATATCCGGATCAGAAAATGGAAGACGACGTGGTGCCACGCCGGTTGCGATGAGCAGTTTCTTATATTGAAACTCCTCCCCATTCGCTGTCTTTACTATTTTTCTCTTAGGGTCCAGGTCGACCACCCGATGATCAACCAGAACCGTAACACGTTCATCATTCAGTTTCAACCATATCTTGTCCAGGGGAGTATCTTTCCATAAGCCTTTAGACAGGGGCGGGCGTTTATATAAAGCGAATTTTTCATCGCTCAAAACCGCGATCGATCCCTGTTTATCGTGTTTGCGAATGCCCTGTATTGCGGCATAAGCGGTACTACCGCCGCCAATGATAAGATATGTAAATTTATTCATGATTCTTCTCTCTTTGTTGGCTTTCATTGTAGAACCAGTACACCGAATTTTTTATAAATAAATTGTTAGATGCCTTCAACCGGAGAGAAGAATCATTTCATGCACCTATCAGACACATCTTCACTCAAGAAATTAGACAGCTATACAAAGTATTTCAGCCGGGCGTGCGGTACAATCATCATGAATGCTAGAAAGAGGTACAAATGGACGATTCGAACAGTGCCCAAAAAGATCATAAAAGCATTTGGTCAATCTTATTCGTCTTCATTCTTCCACTACTCATCGGATCAATCGTGGCAGCGTTCATTCCCAGACCTGTCATCGGAACTATTTCTATCAGAGATGAAATTGACACCAAGATGTCATTGAGAGTGATCAAAGAAATTGATTATGCCCGTACCCATCCGGAGATCAAAGCGATTGTGCTTATCCTGGATAGTCCCGGCGGAACCATCAACGATACTGAATCGATCTACCTGGAGTTGATGAAATTGAGGGAAACCAAACCCGTGGTAACCATGGTAGAGGGGCTATCCGCCAGTGGATCATTCTATCTCTCCATGGGAAGCGACTACATCGTTTCGAACCCCTCTGCACGGGTAGGGAATGTGGGAGTGATCGGCACTCTGCCTTCCCTCCCATTGGTATTGGAAGAGACCATCTCCACCGGTCCTTATAAGTTATTCGGCAACCCGCGTGAAGAATATACCCGGTTTATCGAATTGATCAAGGAGAACTTCTACCAGGTGGTTGCCTTGGGAAGAGGAGAACGTCTAAAACTCAGCGAGGAACAAGTGCTGCGGGGAGAATTGTATCCTGCCAGTGAGGCGGTCAAATATGGGTTGATCGATGAGGTAGCAGCGCGCAGCCACGCCATCGAAAAAGCCGCCCAATTTGCCCATGTTGCCCATTATGAGTTGGTTGATATCAGCGAAGCGTTAGCCGAAGAAAAAGCGGAAGAAACCTCCACATTCTTTCTATTGGATGAAAATGGTGTATCCACCGGTTACCCCAGAGAAGCTGGAATTTATCTCTTATATATTCCCAACTTCGGGAGCGAAAACCCATGAAAAAGAAACCTATTCTCATTATCATAGGGTTATTTTTACTGCCGATCGTATTGCGCACGGTATGGTATTACCGCGGCATCTATCTCCCCAGTAAAGACCTGCAAGTGCCTGATTTCGTTGGGCTTTCCATGGACGAGCCGGAGCTATCCACACCTTTTGTGTCAGAAAAAACGGTCTCCAAGGGACATATCGCAGTAATTTTCGACCAGGCACATAGCAATCAATACCAGATCTCAGAGATCGAAGCCATGGTGGATGACCTGTTGTGGCAGGACGCCGAAGTGATCACCCTGGCAGAGGACGAAGCCCTGGGTGAACTTTTGAAAAACGCCAGTGCTTTTGTCTCCATCGCACCCACCAAAGATTTCAGCGATCTGGAAGTGCAGGAAGTACAATCCTTCGTGGAGCGCGGGGGGAGATTGCTGGTGATCGCCGATCCCACACGCAGCACTTCCGAATACGTCAGTTCGCGTGCCGAAAGCGTACAGGTCGCCAATAAATTACTGGAGCCATATCATCTTGCCTTCCGCAGCGATTACGCCTACAACATCGATCACCACGAGGGCAATTTCCGGAACGTCTATCTTTCACCCAATACTTCTGATGATCTGACAAAGAAAATAGATGAAGTGGTCTTCTATGCCGCCCGCACCATCTCTTCTTATGAAACCAATCTGATGGCAGGAGATGAAAACACACTTTCATCCTTAACGGATACGGGAGGTGATCTCAGCCTGGCAGCACTGGCGGGCAATAATAATGTGCTTGTCATCGGGGATTTTACATTCTTAACCTCTCCTTATTACCAGGTGGCTGATAATTACCAGTTCATCACCAACATCAACCGGTTTTTGATCAGCGGAGAACGCCAGCGCACATTTGCAGATTTCCCATATTTCTTCTCCTCTCCCATCGGGGTATACCTTACCCACGGCATCGCATTGGATAATGACTTGCTGCAAAGTTTGGATGGTCTAAAAGCAGTGTATGCTGCCCAGGACCTGCCTCTGGATATCGTCGAAAATGACAATGCTGAGCAGGATTTGATCGTCTTGGGATTGATCCCTCCGGACGCGGAACTTGAGCCTTACCTGGCAGATCTGGATATCCAGTTTGGAACACAGGTTCTTCCAACTGCAACCATGCAGGTAACTCCTACGCCAACCGGTGATAGGAATGAAGAAGTGGTTGCCGAGACCGAGATCGCTCCAACCGCCAACCCTGTTATTGCGCGTTCCAACGAAATCTATATTGCAGGTTTGGGACAGATCCCGCGTGGAGAATACAACTTTTTCCTGCTAAAAGGAGAAAAGAATAGGACCCTGCTTATCATCCTGGCCGATGATCAGGATGAACTGATCAATATGCTGGATATGTTAGCATCCGGAAATATCAGCAATTGCTATACCGAAGGAAATATCGCTTTATGCCAACAAAATAATCGTGGGTGGAAACCAACCTCCACCCCTGTTATCCCCACTCAGGAAGTCAACGAAACCACTCCCACTGCAACCAGCGAAGTTCAGTGAAGCGAAAAAGGCTGCCAAGAAGAATTTGGCAGCCTTTTTGATCCAATCAGATCATTTCATCTTTACCAACTCATAATCCTGTGAGCCCAAACCGATCTCCTCGGCATGATCCAGAGTATCCCGCCAGGTCACATCAGGATGGATGTGCTCAAATTTATCCTGCACTGCAGCATAGGCTTCTTTATCATAGAGCATACTGCCCGGAATGGAAGGAGCCTGGTTGACCAGATCCACACAAGCGCGATCCAAAGCCACCGGATCAAAGGAGGCTGCCATGCCCACATTGGGGGCTATCGCCAGGTCATTGATGCTCCAGCAATCACATTCAGGACTGATATCCATCATCAGATTGATATGGAAATTCGGTTTTCCCTGTAAAACGGCAAAAGTATATTCTGCCATCTTTTTACCTACGGTAGCCGATTCCTGATCATAGTTTGCCACTGCAGCGCCATAATGACAAGTCGCCACACACTGACCACAACCAATGCACTTGGAATAATCTATCTGCGCTTTTCGATTGTCATTGTAGGAAATCGCTTTCTGCGGGCAGTGCTGAATGCATTTTCCGCAGGCAACACATTTTTCCTCTAAAATTTTAGGTTTTGAAGCCGCATGCATCTCCATCTTACCCTGTCGAGAGCCACTGCCC
>JAAZOK010000044.1 GCA_012797815.1 Chloroflexota bacterium
GCATCTTTGTGGCTATCGTTGAATGCATCGATCATGACATATTCGAAAGTGACCCTCCGGTTCGTCGTATGGATATATTCCCGCACTGCCTTCAATATCTCTTCGATGGGATATTTTTTATTGATCGGGATGAGTTGCTCCCGTTGATGATCGGTGGGCGCGTGCAGGCTGACCGCTAGATTGACCTGCGGAAAATCGATAGCGAATTGAAGGATCTGGCCTGGAATGCCGATGGTGGAAAGGGTGATGCGACGTGCTCCGATATTCATACCCTCATGGTCGTTGAGTTTTTCGAGTGCATTTTTCACTTCAGGATAATTTAAAAAGGGCTCTCCCATGCCCATTATCACGATATTGGTGATCTCCATGTTCTGCTCTTTGAGTATTCTGGAAAAATGGAGTACCTGGGCGATGATCTCACCGCTGTTGAGATTTTGTTTTAATCCCAATTTCCCTGTAGCACAAAACTCACACCCGACCGGGCAGCCAGACTGGCTGGATATGCAGATCGAGATACGCTGGTCATATTGCATGAGCACCGTTTCTACGGGGTTCTTGTTGTTAAGCTGGAAAAGGACTTTGTGGGTCAGGCCATCGTCTGACCGGATCTCGCTGACCGGTGTAAAGGGAATGATGGAAAAATCTTGTTCAAGCCGTTTGCGTAGGTCCACCGGGAGATTGCTGAATTCTTTCCAGGATTGGAAGTAAGAGACATACAGTCCATGCCATATCTGCTGCCAGCGATATGGTGGTTGCCGAATGGTTGCAAGGTAATGGCGAAGTTGTTCTTTATCCAGGTCTAGGATACATTTCACGATTATTACTATTCCATCAGATCAAAGAGATCCATCACATTTTCGAGCACAACATCCGGCGCGGGAGACCAGCTCTCCAGATCGGCACGGGTTGCTACACCGCTCAAAACCAGTGCGGTCTTACATCCTGCACGATACCCACCCAGGATATCGGTCTCCAGGCGATCCCCGATCACCAGGGTTTGTTGGGCTGGAAATTTCAGACGTTCCAAACCAGCTTCAAATACATAAGGGAATGGTTTCCCGGCTAGTTTGGCTTTTACTCCCGAAGCGGTTTCCAACGCTGCCAGGAAGGTGCCGGCACCGGGACACAGCCCTTCTGGGGTGGGGTAGGTTGCATCTGGATTGGTGAAGTAAAAAGGGATACCGGATTGAATGAATAAAGATGCTTTCTTCAACCGTTCGTAGGAGGTCAGCGGGTCCAAACCACCGACTACGGCGATGGGGTCTTTATCCGTATTGGTAAATTGATACTCTGCCAGCGTGGTTTCCAGCGCCGGAGAGCCCATCACGTGAATAGGTCCGCCGTTGGGGAAATCTTTCGCAAGCATATATCCTGTCGCGATAGAAGATGTGAGAATTTGCCATGGCTCCACTACGGTGCCCATCGAGGCAAACTTCTCGACATACTGTTCAACCGTGCTCATGGCGTTGTTGGTCGCAAACAAGAAGTTGATCTGATGTCGTTTGAATTCTTTGAAAAGCAGTTTCAGATCACACAGCGGTTGATGACTTTTCCAGATGACACCATCCATATCGAGGATGGCTGCTTTGATATTGCTAAGGGGTTGATTCATGATGGTCTCCAATAAAAAAATACCGGAATCCAGGATTGGGTTCCGGCATTATTGTACATCATAA
>JAAZOK010000079.1 GCA_012797815.1 Chloroflexota bacterium
ACGCTCTATCAAGAAAGGACCCATCCAAATCGGAGATACGGAATATTTTGCCAATACACAGGAAACCATGCGCAGTATGATCGGAAAAACGATCTTGAACATTGCCGCCAATACCAACACGGTGATCGGAGCGGTCATTACTAACGCCTCGTTGAGCAAGGAAGAAATCAACAAGGTCGCTCAAATGGCACAGGACGGATTGGCACGGGTCATCCGCCCTGCACATACCATGCAGGATGGCGACACGATCTTTGCTTTATCGACAGGCAAGAAAAAATGTGATGTAAACAGCGTAGGCGCATTTGCAGCAGATATGGTGGCACAGGCTATCGTAGTTGCTGTGAAACAATCTGATGCAGTCGAGAATTTGCCTTCCTATAAATCACTTCATGCAACCGAATAATTGAAAGGACACAATGCAATGATCAAATTGATCAGCGATACCTTATCATGTATTTCAGCAGCGGATGCAAAGAAAATTGGATTGGAATATTTACCACAGATGATCATCTTTGGAGATAAGACTTACCGGGATGATTATGAAATAGACTCCGAAACGTTCGTTAATAAATTATTGGCGGCCAGTGAGCTACCCACCACAGCTGCGCCACCCCCTGCCATCGTTGAACCGGTCTTTGAAAAGATCGCAAAAAAAGAAGATATCGCTATTGCCATCAGCCCTTCCGAAAAGATCAGCGGTACCTATCGTGCGTATGCAACCGCCAAAAAAGAATTTCCCAATGCCGACATCCGTATCATCGATATTCAAACGTTGGGAACTGCACAGGGCATTCTGGTCAAGATCGCTCATGAAATGCTGACAAAAGGTGCCAGTGCCGATGAGATCGAAGTGAGATTGAACGAACTGGCAGGCAAGACACGCACTTACTTCTTAGTCGATACGCTTGAATATCTCTATAAAGGTGGGCGCATCGGTGCTGCAAAAAAATTGATGGGCAGTGTGTTACAAATGAAACCCATCCTGCACATTCAAGATGGGGAGATCAATGCCAAAGAAACTCAGCGCACGCAGAAGAAAGCTGTGCAACGTTTCAAGGAGATCATTCTTTCCGAATGTCCACCTGATGCGCGAAGTCATTTGAACATCGAACATGGAGGTATCCTGGCACAGGCGACCAGTTTTGCCGATGAACTAAAAAAAGAAACCGGCATCAAAGAAATTCCGGTCACTTTTCTCCCGCCAGCGATCATTTTGCATGGCGGACCAACCATTCTGGGCTGTTCGTTCCTGGTAGATTAAATGAAAAAGAGGTGGAGTATATTCCACCTCCTATGAGTTTTCAAGGATGGTTCGCAGATCCTGCCCAACAAGCGGTACGGGGTTGCCTTTCATACTGCTAGAAACCAATGATTTTTCAATGATAAGGGAATGATCTGTTTTACGGATGCCAAGTGCGTTCAACCGTGGAATCGATAGGGACTCATTTAAGGCTCTAAACCAATCCACCGCATCTTCAATGTTGCGTCTGCCATCCGGTAATACCCAGGCGGCAATATCTTCAAAGCGAGATATCAATGTTGCATCTCCCGTGGCGCGCACCTTACTGGCATTCATGCGAAATACCTGCGGCAGCAAGCACGCACAAATCACTCCATGCGGCACATCAAACATTCCACCCACCGGTCCGGCGAATCCATGCACTGCCCCCAATTTTGCGTTCGCCAACGATAACCCTCCCAGCAGGCTAACCCATGCCATCTGTTCGCGTGCAGAACGATCATGTGGTGCATGATAGGCCAGCGGAAGGGCGTGTGCTGCCATCGGAATCCCTTCCCGGCAGAAGAGATCTACCATGGAATTGGCACCACTCGAACAGTACGGTTCAATCACCTGAATAAACGCATCCATTCCGGTGGAAGCCGTTACAGCGGGAGGGACACTACAAGTCAATGCAGGATCCACTAACGCCACCCGCGGGATCATGGTGACATCGCGCATACTGACCTTGACATGCTGTGACTCCACCTTGATGACCGCATTTTTGGTCACTTCAGTTCCGGTACCGGCCGTGCTGGGAATTGCAATGAAAGGCAGGGGCAATTGGGTTAATTTCATCCCTTTTCCGACTACCTCCAGGTAATCCATCAGATCTCCCGGATTTGCCAGTAAGGCAGATAATGCTTTGCCGGCGTCCAGTACACTACCCCCACCCACTCCGATCACCACATCGATCTTTTTACTACGATATCGATCCAGCAGGACCTGCAAAACCGAATCGGTAGGCTCTCCACTGAACACCTGCTCAATTACATCACAACCTTCCGACACAAGAGCAGCTCTTATCCGATCTATTTCCCTGACACTCCTGGAATGAAGGAAAAGAACGTGTTTCCCATACCCCGATGCAATGGCAGGCAGTTCTTTCAGTGAATCCCATCCAAATAGAATGCGAGCGGAAGTTGAAAAATTAAATCGTATATGGCTATTGTTATTCATGTGAGTCATGCCGGTTTCTGCCAGAACTCAAGCGCCGGGAAAATCTCGTGATATTTTTCGCTGTAACGCGGTTCCTTCATCATATCGGCTACCGCATCACGCCATTTTTGATAATGTGCGGTTTCTTTATGGGCTTTACTAGCTTCTTCGTCTTTATAGACTTCCATGAGCAAAAATTTTGCAGGCTCATCATTATGTTGGATAACGTCGAAAAAACTGATGCCGGCTTCTTCCAGACTGGCGGATGCATTCAGATTGGTTTCCCGGATAAAATCCGGTATACAATCATCTTTCACAGATACATGTACAATTACGATGAACATTTCACCTCCTCACTTATGGGATGGATTTCAGTTGATTATAAAACAGAGTTAGCCATGAACGATTCAGATCGACAGCTTTCGATTTTATATGTGGATGATCAAATTATTGTGGTTAACAAACCCAGCGGATTGAGAACAATCCCAGATGGCTATGATCGTTCTCTGCCATGTTTGAAAGATATGCTCTCCTCCAAACTCGGCAGGGTTTGGACGGTACACCGTCTTGATAAAGAAACCAGCGGTGCGATCATTTTCGCACGCAACGCCATAGCACACCGGGCATTAAATCAACAATTTCAAGCTCATCTTGTTAAAAAAGAGTATGCTACCATTGTCCTCGGTGACCCAGAATGGGATGAAATTGAGATAGCCAGCCCTTTACTCAAGAACGGTGACCGTTCTCACCGCACGATTCCGGATGAAATAAATGGAAAGCCAGCCCTGACCAGGGCAAAAGTGGTTCAACGGTTCATACAATATACTTATTTAACAGTACAAATCCAAAGTGGCATTACCCATCAGATCAGGGCGCATTTATCTTCGCTGGGTTATCCAATAGGGGGAGATAAATTATACGGGTTTAAAGGGACCAACTCGAAAAATACAACGGTTAATCACAATTTGACAGAACATTTCTATTTACATGCACACATGCTGGATTTCAAGCACCCTGTTTCGCATGAAAATTGTCATATAGAAGCATTACTACCCACATATTTTATTCAACTGATAAAAACCCTATAATCTTTAACAAATCTATTCCAAATTGGTTGTTGACTTTTACACTCCAATTGTGTATAGTAAATCGTTGCGCAGCACGCAAATTTGTTAAATATTTCTATAAAACGAAAGTATTATTGATTTTTGTTTTGAAAAAAGGTATGCTCATTAAGAGTATTTATTTTTGCGTGCCATAATTTTGTTATAAAAAAGGTAGAGTGTTGTTTATGGCAAACAGCAAAATTAACGTTCTGGAAGATGATGATGATGTCATTGGTTACTCTGCAATTGCCAGACTTATCGAACTCGGTCGACAAAAATCGTATGTAACCTATGATGATATTTTGCATTTCTTTCCCGATGCGGAACAAGATTTAGGACAATTAGAAGAAGCGTTTGCAACGCTTATGAGTGCGGGCATCCCCTATATTGAGGATGATGAAAGCATTCCCGAACCCACCGAAGAAGAATTGCTAAAAGACGAAGATCGGGAATCAGCCGATGAAGAAGATGAAATTGACGTGGATATCGACGATCTGCGTCATATCGATACCGATGATACCATCGGGCTTTATCTTAAAGAAGTCAGCCGCGTTCCCTTACTAACTGCAGATGAAGAAGTAGACCTGGCACAACGCATCGAGCGTGGACGGATGGCACGTGAGGAGCTGGCAAAAGGAAATGTGAATGCCAGCCGCCGCAGTGAACTACGCGACCTGATCGAAGATGGTTGGGAAGCACGCGAACACCTCGTAACTGCCAACTCGCGCCTGGTCATCAGTGTAGCCAAAAAATACATGGGACGTGGGGTTCCTTTTCTTGACCTGATTCAGGAAGGGAATATCGGTCTTATCCGTGCCACCAAGAAATTCGATTATCGCAGAGGTCATAAGTTCAGTACTTATGCCACCTGGTGGATCAGGCAAGCTGTAACGCGTGCAATTGCCGACCAGGGACGCACAATCCGCGTACCCGTGCACATGGGTGATCAGATCAATAAATTATTACGCATCCAGCATCAATTGACCCAGAAGCTTGGACGCGATCCCTCCATCGATGAACTGGCAGAAGCATTGGATGTGACACCCAAGAAAGTGGAGAACATGATCAAAGTATCACGCCGTCCTCTTTCGCTCGAAACGCCTACCGACAATGAAGATGACTCCGTGCTGGGTGATTTTATCGAGGATGATGAAATTCCCGCTCCCGATGAAACCGCAACATACAATTTATTAAAAGAGCATCTTAATGTAATATTAAATACACTCCCACCGCGTGAAGTTCGCATCCTGCAGCTCCGTTATGGCTTACTGGATGGACAGGCTTACACGCTGGAAGAAGTCGGCAGGAAAATGGGTGTAACACGCGAGCGTGTCCGCCAGATCGAAGCACAGGCACTCAGCCGCTTGCGCCATCCGACCATCCGCCGCAAATTAAGAGATTATTTGGGAGAATAGAATTGGGATGGGTAACTATGTCAAGGATTCCTTTAAGGAAATATATTCAGGAAATTGAAACATTTATTCAAAACGGAAACCTTGAGAAAGCCCAAAAACACTGCTGGTATATCCTTCAGAATTTTCCTAAATACATTCAATGCTACCGCTTACTCGGTAAAACTCTTATGGAAAAAAGTTCCTACGAGGATGCTACCTTTGTATTCAATAAGGTGTTGGACGTATTCCCTGCTGATTTCGTCTCTCATATCGGTATGAGTTTTATCGCCGAAGTTAATAACCAACTGGATGAAGCGGTCATGCATATGGAATGGGCTTTCGAATTCCAACCCACCAATGCGGTGATAAAAGAGGAATTGAAACGGCTTCATCTGAAAAAGGACGGTATTGAACCCCAAGCCATCCGTCTGACACGCGGTGCACTGGTGAACATGTATCTGCGCAGTTCTCTTTATCCACAAGCGATAGCAGAACTACGCATCGGACTGCAGACCAACCCCAATCGCATCGATTTTAAAGAACAACTGGCAGATGCATTGTTAAAAAATGGCGAGAAAATCGAAGCGGTACAAAAAGCCATCGAAATCATAGGTCAGGCACCTTTCAATTTCACCGCCAATCGCATCGTTTACGAAACCCTTCCCAACACTTCAGATGCCATGGATACCGAGGCATTTCACCAGCATCTGATCGATGTAGATCCCTATTTCCTGTATGTGGGTGAAAAGATCAGCAAGGTTGAAGATGTGCCCGATATTGCCGTTGGACTGGATAAATACGATGGAAAGAAACCTTCTATCGACCTGGACACCATCAATTGGCAAACTGAAATCGATAAAATCTGGGAGACTCCCAGCAGATGGTCATCTGAGACAAAATTGATTTCCGACATCGATTGGGAAAGTGTGATCGAAACTCGGTTAAGTGATGAAAAAGAAAAAACGGCTGAGATTCCAATTGAAGAAATGGAGAATGAAAAACCTGTCCATTTTGAACATGAACCACAAGAAGGGGATGAATCCAGCGTGGCAGACAATAACCTGGATGAGCCACTCATCCCATCAGAACAAACGGTCGGCAATATCCCGGGTTGGATCTTTGATGATCCGGATACAGCAAAAGAAGCTCTCCCTGCTACAACCATCTCTGTCACCGAAAAACCAACTGAGATCCCCTTACCTGACTTTGAAGAACATCCCCTGGAAAGTGGGATGGTAGATCATGATATCCCGGCTATATCTGAACCGGAATCTGAAGCGATCTCTTCGCACTGGTTAAAAATGGAAAATGAACCCGCTACAACAGCACCAAAATCCAATTTGGAAGACACTCAAAAGATCGTGGATGGCGATGATGATGCCCTTCTTTTCCAGCAGGCGCTCAAAGCCGTTGAAGGTGAAAATTTTCAGTTCGCTGTAAAGAATCTGGATCACCTGGTAGAAAAAGAATATCATCTGGAGGAGATCATTCATCTCATTGAACAGCACAGCACTCTGCTCTCCCATGAGCCGGTGGCGTGGCTCGTCTTAGGAAAAGCTTACTTGAAATTGAACCAAAAAGAAAAAGCCTTACAAGCTTTTCGAAAAGCCGAAGAAATTTCATTTTATTAGAAAAGAGATCACATGGAAGAAGCCTTTGAGAAAACCCTGGTCCTGGTAAAGCCCGATGGAGTTCAGCGTAAATTAATCGGTACCATTACCAATCGCTTCGAAGAAAGAGGATTGCAGTTAGTAGCAGCGAAGATGTTGCTGGTCAATAAAGAACTGGCAGAAAAACACTACCAAGAACATAAAGGGAAAAGTTTCTATAACGGTCTTATCAAATACATCACCTCGGCACCTACCATGGCAATGGTATGGGCTGGTGAGCATGCTATTGAAGCCGTACGTCAAACGGTCGGGAAAACCAACCCACTGGAAGCGGCTCCCGGCAGTATCCGACACGATTTTGCTCTGCTCACCAGTCGTAACCTGGTACATGCTTCTGATTCGGTTGAAACCGCAGAACGTGAGATCGCACTATGGTTCAAAGAAGAGGAAATTTGTGAGTGGGCTGACCACCATCATGAGTTGATCTTTGGCAAAAACTAAAACTTGACGTTGTTTTTATCCTGTGTTAAACTGTTTTCCACATCACGGGGGCGTGGTGTAGTGGCTTAACATGCGGCCCTGTCAAGGCCGAGATCGCGGGTTCGAATCCCGTCGCTCCCGCTGAAAAACCTTCTTTGTAGAAAAGAAGGTTTTTTTATACTATCGTAGGGTTATCATCGTCCCTATGCGGGAACATCTTCAAATTTGCAAACCTGCTACCGCCACATTTCTACTTCATACCCCACACCGTAACCACCCCATCCACACCCCCGGAAGCCAGGTAACTACCATCCGGGGAGAAATCGAGTGCTGTCACCACGCCAGGATGCGCTTCCAGCACCCGCAGCAATGCACCCGTCTCACGCTCCAATAGTTGCACTTGTCCATCTGCCAGACCCACAGCCACCAGCGAATCATCTGGAGAGACCACCAGGGCAGTAATCGCAGCCGGCAACGACCAGGTAGGTAAGCCTTCCCAGTCCGATGTCTGCCAGTTTGATATCTGCCAGCGGTAAATGGACTGGTTTTTGCCCACCAAAAGCTGCTTACAATCCGCTGGAACAGCCAAGTAACTTTCATACCCATCGTCCACTGTCGCCAAGGTCTGCACAACATTTTCCCCGGTCTCATCCAGCACCCACACAGAACCATCTACGGGCGCCGCGACTAGATTACAGGTCCAGGAGAGGGTACTGACCCATCCCCCAGATATGCTAACCTCCCGACCGGTCTGTTCCTGTGCCGACGGCAGCGCAAAAATACGCACCTCATTCATCGAGCTGGCTGCCATTTCTCCCCAGACATTCTGCTCCAAATCTTGCACCTGAGCGGGTAACCCTTCGAACGTGCGCAGCAGCGCTCCATCTTCTGAATCAACCATCTGCACGGTCCCTTCCCACGTTCCCACAGCGATCCCATACGGGTCGCGGGTATATTCCAAACTGATGGCTGAATAGTCATCACTCAAGAACTGGTATGTACTCTGAGGAATGTTCCAATTCGCTAGAAGTGAGTGATCAGTATTAACACCATACAACACCGCTAAACGAGCACCCTCACTCAGGTTCCTATCCGGTGCAAAAGATAGATCTGCTACGGATGGGAATCGATCACCAATACTTCCGGTCAATTCGCCCGTCGATATAGAATATAGTCCAATGACACCATTTCCAGCCAGTACGACATCAGTTCCATTGGGATGAAATACTCCTGCAGAAACCCCTTCAACGGGCAACTCAATTAGCAGGGAAAGGTCGGATACGCGCCACAGGCATGCCGGGTGCGAATCGTTTGACCAGGTGAGCAGCAGGCTTCCATCCGGGGAAAGTGCCACCCCTGCCACAAATCTGCTATCTGATGGCAGATGCCCAATTTCGCTGCTATCTGCAATCGACAAAATTCGCGCCACACCCATATCCGCAACAGCCAAGAACTGCCCATCTGCTGAAAAGGTTGCCGATCTGGTAACTGCCTGGAAGGTATTCAACAATTCGCCTTCTGGCACAGACCAGACTTTAAGCCCGCTCATGGACTGACTGACCATGGTTTGCCCATCCTGCGAAAAGATCATGCTCGTGCCCTGCATATCCCAACGGTTGAGAAGCATACCATCCCCCATACGATATAACAGAACCTGATGCGAATATACCTCTTCCCCGGCGGGACGTACCTCTACTGCCAGAGTTTTTCCATCGTGGAGAAAATGAACTGATATGACACGCTCATCCTGTCCATCAACTTCGAAGGTCTGTAATAGGGAACCATCTTCAAGAGCATAAATTTGCAACTTGCCGTCTTCCCAAACCGCCAGAAGTTGATCATCTGGAGAAAGTACGCCTTCTCTGCCTGCAAGAATTTCCTGGTAGGGATGGCTGGTTTGCATGGTGGTCAGATTCACAAACTCAATCCCCTGCTCTCCATACGCTACCAGCCGGTCGTTTATCAAGAATACCAAGCGATCGACATTCCCCGCTCCCAGTGTGGATAGCGCTGTAAGACGATCGACATAATCTGCCGAAATGGCAGGAACTGCCGGTTCGTCTGACAAAGGCAGTGGGTCACCAGTTTGAATGTAAATAGCCGACGTGAGGGCTGGCTCCTCCCAACGTTTTGCAAGATAGGCTTGGGCGGCATCCACATCAAAGCCATGTGCAAAAATCTTTTCCTGCACTGCCGGAGGAAATAAACGCCGCACACTCACCCCGTACCCATTGCCATCTTCGGGCAATTCAACGGTTTCAACCGACTGATCCTCGCGAAGATGCAATACGGCAGGGACACTTGCCGCGCTGGCTTGCGGCATGGATCCTGACTGGCAAAAAGCCCAGACGTACACCTCCTGCTCCAGCCAGCCCCATACTTCCCACTCGCATTTTCCATCCGGCGTTCTTAAAATTGCTGAGGATAGCTGCGTTTCTACGGTTTCCCATCCAGTTCCACCAACAGTCCCCGGCTGAGTGACAGTGGCAAGAGTCGTTGCAGGAACAGTCATCTCTGCAACACAACCAGTGAATAAGATGATCAACATAGCTACAAGGATTGATCTGTGCAAAAGTTTGTTCCTCATGGAATCCTTCTTCTCCAGCCCCATTATTGTGCAATATTCACCCAAAGCAACCAGGAAATGGTTCCCATTTCCACCGCATCGCTCAAATTATACTCCTCTCCTGTATCAAGCTGGATCACACTCAGCTTCCCACCCTCACTCCACACAAAGCCCAGGTATCGGCTATCCGGAGAAAAATTGTGAACATCCAGGTACAGGTCTTTATGCTGCTTCACAATAGTCGTGTGGCGAGTATCGATGTTAAACAATTGCAGGGTTTGTCGGTCCTGTTCAATATCCGGCACAAGTACTAAATCCAACAACATTTTCCCGTCTGGCGATATGATAAACCGGTGCATATTGAAGGGCAAGCGGAAGAGTGTTTCATTTTGCTCGCCAGACACTCCATGGCGACAGAGGTTATATTCATTGATCGGGGTTTCGTTATCTGTGCAGGCTGAGAAAAACCCACTGCCATCCGGCAGCCATTGCGGCGATTCTTCATTGACCTGATCGCTATTGGTAAGATTTTGAATAGGTTCTGGCTGCAATCGTGAGTTGAAATTCACTAAGAAAACATCCCCTGCGCCAGACCCTATCCCATTAATATAGCTTCCCTGTAGCAACAACCTATAACCATCCAGTGCAAGCTCATACGGATTAATAGCCAAACCAGCGGGCAATTGAAGATATTCCGGCTGGCAATCACCGCTATCTCGACAAGCAAGGTCGAACCACCCCATCTTATTGGTCGCCTCGCCTGGTTTGGGTACGAAACCAGTGGATGAGAATACCATCAATTTTCCATCAACTGACCAGGTTGCCAGTAATTCTGTCCCTTTTACCTGGTCCGACCCCCGTTGAAAAGCAAACAACTGCTGGGGTAGTGAATCCGTAAAACGCAGGCTAAACAGCCGCGGCGAACGATAAAACGAGAAGCCGTCTTCGGACACTTTTTCACCAACCAGGTAATCCAACCCCAGCCGGTCGGGGTGGATGAAGAACTGGTAAACCTGCCCCGGCAGCGTCGCAATCAATTCAGGCACAAAATCAGTGGAAGGGTGAGCTGCATATAGAAGCGTGTCAGATTCTCCGACCACCGTGAAGAGCAGGTCTCCCGCTTGAATTGCCCGTCCGCTGTATTGATAGCCATCCAAAGCAATGGATGTTGGTGTAGGTTGGGGAATAAAATTGCTCCCATCCACAACAGCCGGCGTTTCTGAGGGTGAATCTACGACCATAGCCGGGGCGGGAACCACAAATTCAAACGGACCGGGCAGGATGACACGCGCCCCGATGACAGGGAAGGTCAGCAACCCTGTCTTTTTACCGGAAATGGTCCCGATCAACTCGGAAGATACCACCACCTGTGCCTGTGCGTTGAAGCCGGAGCCATACCGGTCATCGATTCCTTCCGGTTTACCCAAATCGAGACCGACAATGATCCAAGCCTGGTTCTCTGATTGCGGTTCGCTGAGTAACTTGACGCGCAAACTGGTCACTCCATCGCCTTCCAGGGTAGCTTGCGTGAAACGAATAGACTGCCCCAGAATAGTCAGCTCCTGGTTAACGGATAGCACTTGCCCGGGTTGGGGATCAGAGCCAAGATCCACAGTCAATTCGAGTGGCTCGGAGAAAATTGTGGTGGCACCAAAGGCTGGAACACGTAGCGTCCAATACTGTGCCGCGGTTGAAAGCACCGGAAATGTCAGTGGTTGCAGCAGATGATCCCCTTCAGATTGGGTCGCTTCAAAGGGAACTTCAGGATACAAAACGCTATTCCCCAGATCATCACTCAGTTGGATTTTCATATCAGCATTGATAGGATTGGTTTCAATTACCCCCCCAAACAGGCTCCCGGGAGTAAGCTGATTTCCCAGGCTGACCGCTTCCAGCAGCACATGGGCGCCCTGTCCATCCAAGTGGGCGGCTTTCAAACAAACTTGCAGTTCAGAGGCTGGCAGGCAGGGTTGAGAAGGATCATTGGAAGATGAGGACGCACTGTTTGCATGAAGTGTTGGATATGGAGCATTGATCTCGGCAGAAGGAATACCGGCTTGAGTCGCCGGAATCCATTCCAGCGGGAGACGCCAACCCTGAGGCAGCGCCAGGGTGACTTGGCTGATATCCGAAGACAATGGCGGGAATTCCAGCCGCACTCCCTGCGGGTTGGTGCGGGTCGTCTCCCAATCCCAATACAGCAGGTCAACCCGCTCTCCTGCTGGCGTTTCCAACCAGGCACCATCGCCTGGTTGAGCTTCGTCATCAAACGACAACCACAAGATGGTTCTTTCGGGATCAGCCAACCCATACAGCACGGTCAGATGGCTCTCTTCCGTTTCCTGGATAACGGGATTGCGCAAGACGCGGGTGGTATCTAACTGAACAAAACCAATTTCCGGTAAATAACCGTATCCAAATAAACGCCCGATGGCTGCTAAAACCGGTTGGCGGAAGATAAAAGCCGTAATGAGGACCACCAATACCAGCCCAATAACGACCCAAGTCTTGTGGGGAAAGACAACAGAAGCAGGCTTTTTTACATTCTTTTTGTTATCCACCGATTTCACAGTCAATTCTTTCGCATGTTCAACCAGTATATTTCTTAATCCAATAACAAATTGTTCTTGCGGGTCTTCTAAAAGAAAGGAACTCTCCAACTTTGATATGAACATGCTTGAAGGATAATTATTCATTATGAGCCTCCATTTCGTTTTCCAGGCGAGCTAATAAACGATATATTCTTTTCTTAGCGGCTTCTTCTTTGCAACCCAAGATCACCGCAATTTCGGCAAATTTCAACTGGGCAACGAAACGCAGACGGATGAGCTCTTGATCCTCTTCCGGTAATTCAGAAACCGCCCTGCGAATCATCTGAATTTCTTCCCGATCAAGAACCTTAAGCGTCAGGTTGTCTTTTGAAGGGAGGTCAATGACCATCTCTATGGGCAATTCTTTATGGTCCCGCCGGTGATAATCCACCCATTGATGCCTGGCAATTGTAAACAACCAGGCGGCGAAATGTCCTCGATGCTGATAAGCATTTAATCCATCTAATGCATTTAGAAAAACCTGAGAAGTCAGATCCTGAGCTTCAATGGAATTCCCTACATGGCTAAGAAAGTAATGATAAATTTGATGGACATAGCGATCATAAATCACTACAAAGGCTTGCGGGGATTGTTTTGCAGCTATTACCAGCTTTTCTTCAGATTCACCATCGTTATCTCGCTGACGTCTTCTTGTCTTTTTCATCGCTGTTTTTCCAAACTCCTATTAAGTAAAACGAGTGAAAGATAGAAACGGGACAAAATAAGTGAACAACGGGGTAGAAACGAAACCTGCAGATCTCCTTGATAAGTGTTTCAAAACAAGTGAGCTTTGTTCACACCCTCAGAGAATAAAACACTTCCAGATAAAAAACGACCTCTGCAATTCCAAACAGCACCAATCAATTCGCTATTTTATGGATAGGCATCCAATGTGTTGATGTAAGTAATCAGCTTACCATCTGCGGACATGCCGACCTGGAGAAAAGGCGACATCATTGCCCAAGAAGTACCGCTCCAGTCTTTATTGCGATAATCCCAGCGGAAGAAGTACATGTCGCCCTTACTCCCCTCTTCGTACAGCAATTCATCTTTTAATGCATCAAAACGTAGGGAGGAATCAGACGCAAATATCTCCGCTATGGAGCGCACATCCTCTATGTTCTTGACATGCGCCGCAGGAATATCCACCCT
>JAAZOK010000030.1 GCA_012797815.1 Chloroflexota bacterium
GATTTCTCACATTTCATGCTTTGTTTCTATCATAGCGAAATTTCGTGGAGTCGATAACCATAGGTATTGACAATTTCGGTGTTCTCAAATTTGGTGATCATGGGACTGTTCTTTCCGAAATCATAAACGTGACCATGAAAAAGATAACGCGGCTTGAATACCTTCAGCAACCACAAAAAAGCTTTAATACCCTGATGAGGCACATCGCTTTTATCGTGAATGCCCCAGGGTGGCGAGTGTGTGATTAAGATATCCAGGTAGCGCCCCGATAATGCATAATTAGCCATCAGGGCTGGCACCAGCCGGAAAGCGAAGCGCCACATGGCTGCTTGCGAATACTGATACTGCCCGTAATTATAAACATGGCTGCCCTGGATCCCGGCTAATAAAAGCCCCGTATTGTCTTTCACCGAGTGTAGATGCAGATCGGTGCAACCCCAGGGGTGGTCATGTAGAACTCCGTTCTCTGTTTCATAATTTTTTGCGTGATTTCCACGTACATAATACAACGGCACATTAAAAGTGCTCACCAGATACTCGAGATAATAATAGGGCAGGTCGCCGGTGCTGATGATAAAAGGGATTCCCTGCAGGGTTTCCTGAACTGAAAGATAATACAGTTCAGATGAAACCTTGTCACTGACAACCAGGACGATCGGGTTCATTTTCCTTGTCCTATGGCAACCACAAAGGCTACCGCGTTTTGTCTGGAATGTGAGATGCTTACTGCCCAGTTTTCTAATCCTAGAAAGTCGCTCAACTCTTGTGCTTTGTTATGAAGGATAAGATTGGGTTCCCCGGCGTTGCCCTGTAGGATTTCAATATCCTGCCAGTGCACTTCTCCGATCCCACAACCCAGGGTTTTGGCAACCGCTTCTTTGGCTGCAAATTTTCCCGCAGCGCTGGCAATCGAATTGTGGATAAGGGTGAGTTCCTGTGGGGTGAATACGCGTTGAAAGAAGCGACTGCGCAGTGTGGGACTCTGCGATTCAAAACGGGCGATTTCTACGATGTCAACCCCGGTTCTCATGATCATTATTTGGCTTTCGCTCCTGCACTTATAATAACCAATTTTTTGGGATCTAAATAGCGTCTGGAAACTTCCAGGATCTGTTCGGGTGTGATGGATTGGATGCGTTTGGCATAGTTTTGGAAATAATCAAGACCTAATCCGAATCGTTCAATGGAAAGCAGCGCATTGGCAATACCTGCATTCGATTCCAATGACATGGGCAATCGTCCGATCAGGTGCGATTGTGAATCCCCCAATTCTTCTCGACTGACCGGGGTATCCAGATAATGTTCTATTTCCTTGATGATAAGGCTAATGGTTTTTTCTATATTTTTCGGATTTACTCCGGCACTAAATTCCCAACTCCCCGCATCATTAAAAGCATTGACGCTGCTGTAAGCATAATATGCTAAGCCTTCTTTATTGCGCACAGATCTGCCAATCCTGCCGTATAAACCGAATTGCCCCAGCACATGGTTGCCCACAAAGGCTGGGTAGTAATCATCCGAGGAACGATTGGGGGCATAACTGCCCATTTGAATGTCACTTTGACTTTTCCCGGCGATGGGGAAATGTATTCGGGTTGTTTGTGTTAGCGGTGGCAATACCGGGAAGAGGGGTTCGGAAATCTCATTTCCTGTGTTCCAATCCTCTAAAAATTGTTGTATGACAGATTTGATTTCTTCTGTCTGCAAAGCCCCACAAATGGCAAGAATAGCGCCCTGGGGTTGGTAGGTTTGATGGTGCCTCACCAAATCTTCTCGCTGGATGGCTTGAATTGTGTCGGGGTAACCATCCACCGGGATGCCATAAGGATGATCCTTGAACAGGACTTTGTCATATTCAAGCGAAGCTTTTTCCTGGGTATCCTGGTCGCGAATGATCAACCCTGTCAATAATTGATTGCGCAAGCGCTTGATGTAGATTTCCGGAAACGTGGGTTTGGTCAAGCTATCACGGATGAGGGCAAGCAGTAATGGGAAATCTTTTACCAGAGAGCGCCCGCGAAAGTAGGTATTACGAGTGCTGGCACTGAAACTTAAACTCGCTCCTACTCCCTCAAGTTGGTCGTTGATCTCCTGAAAACTGCTATTTTCATTTCCACGTAGCAGCATGGCAGCCGTAAAATGAGCGGTTCCATATTTCCCCGGTTGGTCCCAGGCTCCCCCACTCGAAAGCATTCCACTGATGGTCAATGATTTACTGGACATATTACTGAAAGCGAGTACCGTGATCCCATTTGCCAATTGGAAACGGGCAATATTGTGCGGACCCGGGAAATTCATATTGGATGAGTTTTGTTCTGACATTTAAGCTGCCTCCGGAGTGGGAATAAAGAATCCTATGATGCGATTTTGTGGGGCGAATTGGCTTTGAGAAAAAGCCAGAATCTGTTCGGCAGATACCGATTGCAAACGGCGAGTATATTCCTCATACCATTGATAATCAGCAAAGATATTGCTATATCCCATCCAAAATGCCTGATTGGTGATGTTTTCGCTGCCATAATCGAACATGGCTTCCGCCTGTTTTGCTGCCCGTTCGATCTCTTGAACGGTCACTTTGTGCTGTTGTATATTTTCGATCTGTTCATCAAAGGCTTGTAGAGCAGCTTTAACATCACCGCCCGGTTCTAGCGTGAGCACAAAACTATGCAAGAATGGGTCGAGTGTGGATTGAATGCCACCACTGATGCTCACCACCCGGTCTTTTTCTACCAGAGCCTGATATAAGCGGCTGGTTCGGTTAGAGATACTGCCACCGCCGAACATGACCAGGGGTGAAGGTCCCGATAGCAAACTGTCTATCACCGCCAGGGTAAAGAAATCGGGATCGTTGGCACGTGGCGCGTGGTAGGAGATCTGGATATACAGTGCATCCCCCGGACCTTTTATTTCAAGCTGTTGTTCCTCCGTTTGAGGAGGTTCCGGCGGGATGAGTGGCTCTTGGTCGGGTTGGTCGGGAATGGAAGAAAAAATACTATCAATTTTGGTGCGCACTTCAGCGGTATCGAAATCTCCTGCAATGGCAAGCAGCGCGTTGCCTGGTCGATAGTGCAGGCGGTAGTAATCATATAATTGATCGCGGGTGATGGCTTGTAGATCTTCCAGGGTGCCTATCACATCATGGTTGTAAGGATGGCTCCGAAATGCTGCTTGCTGGATGGCAGAATTAAGATGGAAGAGGGGTTCATTTTCATTGCCTTCCAGCTCTGAAATGATCACCGTGCGTTCTGCATTGATCTCGTCCTTATCATAGATGCTGTTTTGCATACGATCAGCTTCCAGATCAAGAGCGAGGTCGAGTTCCTGAGAGGGAAGCGTCTCGTAATAAGTAGTCCAGTCCAGGTGAGTCATGGCATTCCATACCCCACCTACCCTGGAGATGGCATGATCCAATTCATCAATGGGATACTTTGGGGTACCTTTAAATTGCAGGTGTTCAACCCAATGGGAGATGCCCTGGATGCCCGGTTTTTCGTTGCGGGACCCTACGCGGTACCAGATCCATTGACTCACAATAGGGGTGGTGTGGATCTCTTTTAAAAGAACTTGGAGACCGTTTTTCAAGGTAAACTCAGTAAGGTCAATAGCCATTTTTCTTTTCCTTATAATGATGCAGTAGTTTAAAATTGAGTTGTCGATATCGCGATTTTACAGGTAAATGTTAATACAAATTCATCTGAGGTGTATATGAATCAAAAAGCAGTTGCTGTCATTGGAGCTGGACCGGCGGGACTGTTCGCCGCCAAAATGCTCGCAGAAAATAATGTGGATGTCTTCTTGTTTAATCGCGACATTCACCCCGGCGGATTGGCTGAATATGGTATCTATCCCGAAAAATACCGTCTAAAAGCCGGACTGCGGAAGCAGTTCATGAGTATTTTGGCGCATGAAAAGATCCATTACTTTGGGAATATAGAGGTCGGTGAAGGGAAAGATCTTTCATTACGGCAACTGCAAGAATTGAATTTTAGCGGGATACTGGTAACAGCAGGCGCGCAAAAGATCAAACGTTTGGGTATCGAGGGAGAAACATTACCCAGAGTGTATCATGCCTGGGAGATTGTCTCCAACTATAATTCTCTCCCTCCCTATGCACAAATGGAATTTCCCATCGGGCGCAAGGTTGTGATCATTGGAGTAGGGAACGTGATGGCTGACCTGGCTCGTTATCTGATTACCAGGGGTGGGGTTGATGAAGTACTGGCGGTAGCACGTCGTGGTCCAGCCGAAATAAAGTTTCACGAAACCGAGTTCGCTCATATTGCTCAGAACCTTGATCATGATGATTTTGAGTCGGAGATGGAACGGGTGACACCCCTGATGCAAAAATTGGGACAGGATCCCAATGAAACATGGGCTTTCATCGAAAAAGCATGTGAGAATTGTGATGATACTTCATCGAAGACCAATTTCCGTTTACGCTTTCTAAAATCCCCCATCCACTTTAATGGTGATGAAGAAAAAGGGCTGCAATCGGTGGAGTTCGTTGAAAACACACTGGTGAAAGACAATCATTCCACCACATCTGTCGCCACCGCTCTCAAGACGATATTTGAGGCGGATACCGCCATTCTGGCTGTTGGTTCCAGCGTTGATGGAGAAATCGGGTTGCCGGTACGCAGATTTGAATTTGCCATAAGCCCGTACCCCGATTTTCCCCAGGATGGTAACTCATATGAGATCCTTGATCCGGATACCGGGAAAAATATCCCCGGCATCTTTGTGGCAGGATGGTCAAGATTAGCCAGCTATGGTTTGGTTGGCATCAGTGGCAAGGATGGTACCCGTGGTGCCCGGGCTTTATTGGATTATCTCCAGATCCACGGTGAAGAGATTGAAAGTGAAAAATTAATTAAAGCAGTTCGGGATATTAAGCATACGGTGATCGATAAGGACATGATTTCAAAATTGCTCCAGATTGAAGAACAAAATGCCAAACACCTGGGACAACCCGAATTCAAATTCAAAAGTAATGTGGAAATGCTGTCAGCGTTGGGTATCGTTTGATTTTGGAAAGTGGGGGAAAAGGCGTATCTTTGGGAAGGGGATCATCAAAATAAAACCCAGGGTGATGGTATTGATCCCAATTTCGATGCCGCGCACTTGCCACTCACCGAGATAGGGAAGCGATTCTGGATATGGGTGGCTGCCAAAACCAAAGAAGTCAGCCAGGGAGGAAAAGATCGCTATAACCAGACCGGTGCTGATGAAGCGGATGCCAATTTCAGCGGCGATGCTGAGTGGTTTGCCCTGCCATAGATAACGCATGCTGAGGTAGCCACCCAGACATAAGATTCCCAGTCCAACAATGCTAACGGTAATTTGGATGAAGCCGGTAACGGGACTGCGATCCATTTGAAAAATGTCAGGACGAAGCCCAAGCAAGAAGATAACGAATCCGATAAAAGTGAGAACCAGATAAAGACGTAGGCGTTTTCTAAAATTTAATATATAGTCATCCTGGGATTTTTCGGGTGAATTGTTTTCTTTTTGCGGCATTTCTAATCCAATACTAGATTCTATTATAGTCGCGATTTAAAGAGCGCGTTTTATACGCGCTCCTTTGAAAACTGTGATCTATCTTGGTTAATGTTCGATTATTCAGCCTGATCTGAAGTATGCTCTTGATCGCTTTCACTATCTTCAGGTGTGGAGACATGGATATCGCTGTTCTCCAACTCTTGTTTGAGAATTTTCATGTCCATATCTGCATACGCGGCTGATTCGACTCGTCGCAGACTTAACCCGATACGGTGTGAATCAGGTTCGATCTTGATGATACGCAGGGTTACTTTCTCACCTTCGTGCAGGACTTCTTTGGGATGGGTGATATGTGCGTCACTCAATTCAGAAATGTGTACCAGTCCTTCTATATCATCCTGCACCTTGGCGAAAGCGCCGAATTTGGTTAGATTGGTAATGATTGCTTCCACGAGCATTCCAACCTTGAGGTTTTCGACTTTCTTTGCCCAGGGATCATCCTCGAGCTGGCGAATGGAAAGACCTATGCGTTTTTTCTCTTGATCAATGCTGATAACTTTGACTTTTACGCTTTGCCCGACCTTGAATTTCTCAGAGGGATCGGTCAATTCACCCCAACTGAGTTCGGAAACGTGTACCAGTCCATCGGCACCGTTCACATTGACAAAGACGCCAAAATTAGCTACGCTGGTGATCTTGCCGGTCATAATCTCACCGACTTCCAGATCTTCGATGACCTTCTCGCGAATGGCGTCGCGTGTTTCTCCACATGCCAGACGTTCTGAGAGAATCAAGCGATGGCGTTCGCGATCGACTTCGATGGCACTGACTTCCATATCCGTGCCGATCATCTTGCCGTAGCGATCTTCGGGTGTGCTACCGACAGCTTCTTTCAATCGTTCGTAGCTTAATTGAGAAGATGGAACAAAGCCGCGCAGTTTATCAAAAGCGACCAGCAAACCGCCTTTGTTGTAACCAACCACTTTTCCTTTGTAGGTCTCTTTGTTTTTGAAGATTTCTTCTGCTTTATCCCAGCTTGATTCTTCGACTGCCCGTACATAGGAAAGAAGTAGATTGCCATTGGAATCTTCCACGGTAATCACGTATACCGGCAATTCTTGACCAACCTCAAAGCTGGCAAACTCTTCGGGAGGAATTAGCTCGAATTCTCGACCACTGATCAAACCTTCTGATTTCGCTCCAACACTGATAAGAATCTGGCCTGGAGAAATACTTGCGATTGTTCCAGTCCGGATTTCACCGGCCTTGGGAAGATCGATGCCGAGCCCCTCCTTCTCCAGCAATGAAGCCATATTCAGGAACTTTTCATCGCTGTTGTTTGAACTGTTCTCCCCAACAGGGGTTTTTGCATCGTTTTGTGCCATAATATATCTATCACTCCATCTGTGCGATAATGAATAGCTCGATTATAAGGGGTATTGGTTAGGTTGGCAACCCCTCTGTAAATGCCGCATAAAAAGTGGCTAATTTATCTACGTCTGCGGCGTTTTTTGGTTTTCTCAGCGCTGGATTTTGGTGTTTCCTCTTGTTGTTGTTCGCTAGGGCTGGCGGAAGAACGTTGTACGGGTTGCAGCCGGAATATTTGACTCATAACACCCAGACGGATATTGGCTAGCAGATCACTGAACATATCGGTTGAACGATTTTTGTATTGAACAAGCGGATCGCGCTGTGCAAATGATTCCAACCCGATCGATACGCGTAATGCTTCCATCTGAGTCAAATGCTCGATCCACAGGTTATTGATATTACTCAACAATACATGCCGGAACAGCATATTTTGAACGTTTGTACCGATCAAATCTTGCAGTGTGTTTTTCAAATCATCGTTCAATGCTCCGATGGGAGATTCTGCAATGTGGTTGTATTCCTGTTCGGTAATGGATGATTTGAATTTCTCAAGAATCCCCGGGTTTAATTTATTGACCGTGATTTCTGATTGGTTGAGCCGGTTTAACTCAAATACACCAAAAGAATGGCTTAACAGTTGGCTGGTAGATCGCAGGTGCGTGAGAATATCCTGAATGATCTCCTCTTCCTTTTTTCCGTTCAACATAGTGGCAGCGTAGAACACATAGTTGAGCAGGTTGACCCGTTTTAATATGCGCTGGTGATTTTGGGGGTTGATGGCAATGCGTTTACCAGTCGCGATGGCAGATAGGAAAGTGGTCATTCCTTTTTCGGTAGCCAGATCGGGCATGTCATTCATAACCGCACTTTGAATGTTGCGCGCGATATCTGATTGACCGGAATGGATATCATCTATTTTTTGCTTGAAAACCTTATTTATCTCTGATAGATAATAATCTTTCACTTTTTTCCAATCGGCATCTGCTACGGCGAGCTGTTCAGGGTTTGATAATTCACCGACCCGTTTTTGGATGGTGAAGGCAACCCGATTCAGGTAGATTGCAAACAAAGCGGAACGCACCTGTTCTTTGAGCCTTTTGGTTACTTCGCGATCCCCCGCTATTAATTGTTGCAGATCATTTTGATTGATTTGCAGGCGCACATGCGCATAGCTCTGTAATTCTTGCTGGAATGTTCTGACATCAATGTCCCCCGGTTCATTTTCCTGCATCCCATCAAGGAAGGTTTCAATATTATCAAGTCGTTCTTCCAACTGCGTTTCATAGTTGAATACGGTATGATCGATGAACTCGGAGATATTGGATGTGACAAATGTGGCTTCAGCATCGATCACATCGGCAGTGAATTGCTTAAAAAAGGCAGCTTTGTCTTCATTGGAGCGCGTGGCGGTTAGATTATCCTTTAAATACCCTGCCAGTAAATGATAAGAATAGGAGGGTAATGCAAAATTCAATGCCGGGTTGACAATCACTGGTTGGATTTCATCCAGAAAAGCACATAATTTCCATGGTGAATGAGATTCTTCCAGGCTGGCTGGAACCCGTCGTCTTAATTCGCTTTCCACCATGCCCCAGATGTCATCAGAAAGATCTTCCTTGGTAATGGCATGTTCCCGTTCCTCATAAATGCGCGTACGCTGATCGTTCAAGACATCATCATATTCGAGCAGGTGTTTACGGATGTCAAAATTATTACCTTCTACCCGCTCTTGAGCCTGCTCGACCAACCTACCGATCATGCGATTTTCGATCGGTAATGATTTATCGAGCTTGAAGAGCGCCATTAGGGATTCGACGCGCTCACCGCCAAACAGGCGCATCAGGTCATCTTCCAGCGAGAGATAGAAACGGGAAGATCCGGGGTCCCCCTGGCGGGCGGCGCGTCCGCGCAGCTGGTTGTCAATCCGGCGAGCTTCATGCCGTTCTGACCCGATCACGTGTAATCCACCAACCTGCCGAACTTTTCGTAAATTCACCATGAATTGCAGAAACTCACGGGCACTTTCCGCCTGTTCCACATAGTGATCGGGCGCAAGTTGCTGAATGGCAGTCTCCATATCCTCATAGGTCATGTCATAAGGATCCAGATGGTTTGCTTTTAATGCCTGCACAATCTCGGTCAGGATATGTTCATCCAGTTCACCGCCCAATTTGATATCGACACCACGCCCAGCCATATTGGTGGCAATGGTGACTGCCCCAAATGCACCGGCACTTGCAATGATCTGGGATTCTTCGTCATGTTTCAGGGCATTCAATACGCGGTGTTTGATACCGTTGCCCAAAATGCTTTGCAGGCGTGGAATATTCTCCTCCGGGATGTTCAGCAGATCGGCAAGGATGTTCTGGTTTTCGGTTTTTTCCAGTGAGATGCTCTCGATCCCGGCTTTCTGAGCGAAATTCCTTAGTATGGCGGGTGATAATGAATCCAGAAGATTTTCCAGGGATTCCAATTCCGGGATGGCTCTTTCAACATCTTTTATTTGGAATTTTTCTCGCCATAATGCTTTCAAAAGGAGGATCTGTAATAATAAGCGCAACGAATCACGATTCAACCGTGATGAGAGCTCTTCGGAGTGAACGATCGAGGTCGTGCCTACTAATTGAGGGCGCCCGATGGCGTTGAAGCGTACGATTTCCAAACATATAGCGCGCAGCTTCGCTTCTCGATTTTGGTAGACGATATCAGGATAATCTTTTCGTTTCCAGAAAACCTCTTGTTGTTCCGGATCGTTTTTATAGGAATAATAAGTGTATTGATAACCTTCTTCGTCTTTCCTTTGATGAATGTTCAGATCAGAATTTGATTGTTCAGCCGAATAGTCCAGGTTGGTAGGGATGGGGATGACATCCAGTTCATAAATCGTGAAGAATTCCTCCGCCTCGGTTAAGGCAGTGCCGGTCATACCGGCTAACTTTTCGTACATGCGGAAATAGTTCTGCAGCGTGATGGTTGCCTGGGTGATATTTTCAGGATTGACCTTGACACCCTCTTTTGCTTCCACCGCCTGGTGCAGCCCTTCAGACCAGCGTCTGCCGGGCATCAAACGACCGGTAAATTCATCAACAATAATGATCTCATTGTTTTGAACGATGTAATCTTTGTTGCGTGCAAACAGCAATTTGGCTTTCAATGCCTGTTCCAGATATCCCAGCAGGCGTGCTTGCTCTGGAGTAATATCTTCCGGACGATCGGGGTCACGCAGGGTGGTATTTAACAATTCTTCCACATGCACTTCACCCAGCTCAGTTAAGGACACACTACGGTCTTTTTCGTCGAATTCGTAATCTTCTTCGTTGAGCTGTCTGACCACTTTCGCCATCTGTTCATACCAGGCTACATCTTCGGATGCCGAACCCGAAATGATCAGTGGAGTTCTAGCCTCATCGATCAAAATATTGTCGATCTCATCGACAATGGCGTAATTATGCCCGCGCTGAACACGATCCTCCAAGCGGCTGACCAGATTATCGCGCAGATAATCAAAACCGAATTCATTGTTCGTACCGTAAGTGATGTCTGCCAGATAGGCTTCATGGCGTGGGATCAGTTTGAGCTGATCTTCTTCTTCTTTTCCGGAACGCTTTTCGAGGTCAACCAGAAAAGCCATTCTGCCATTTTCCGTTCTGGTTGCCATCTGCAACACACCGACCGAGAGCCCTAAGGTATTATAAATGGGAGCCATCCAACGGGCATCCCGTCGGGCGAGATAGTCGTTAACGGTAACAAGGTGAACTCCCTTTCCTGTTAACGCATTGAGATATAAAGGTAGTGTTGCAACCAGCGTTTTTCCTTCACCGGTGCGCATTTCAGCAATCTTGCCTTCATGCATGACGATGCCGCCGATGAGTTGAACATCATAATGGCGCAGTCCCAATGTGCGTTTGCTCGCCTCACGAACAGCTGCGAATGCTTCAGGGAGTATATCGGAAAGGTTGCCCCCGTTATTCTTTAATCGCTCTTTGAATTCGGCGGTCTTGTGTTTTAATGCTTCAGCTGATAATTTTTCATACTCTTCTTCGAGTGCATCAATCTGCATTATCAATGAAGCGATTTTTTTGAAATCTTTGCCTGTTGCTAATTTCCCGATTGATTTTTGATTCTTTCTTGCCATTGGCACCTCTGCGAGAGCGATTATAGCTTAAAAAAGAACAATGGGTTGAAACATCAACCCATTGTAGTATTTTAATCCAGGTGATATTGCCTATATATGGATTGCATGTCCCACAGCGTCTTCAGCCGCTTCCATGATCGCCTCACTTAATGTTGGGTGTGCATGGATATTGTGGGCGAGTTCCTCGATGGTTAATTCGGATTGCTGCGCGAGGGTGAGTTCCGGTAGCAGTTCTGATACTTCCGGTCCGATCATATGCGCACCCAGTAATTCTCCATATTTCGCATCCACGATGATCTTGACAAAGCCATTTCCTTCGCCCAATCCAAGTGCTTTGCCATTCGCCTGAAATGGGAATTTCCCAATCTTTATGTCTTTTCCGGTTTCTTTGGCTTGCTTTTCTGAGAGACCAAAGGAAGCTACCTGTGGGTAACAGTAGGTAGCGCTGGGGATCATTCCAAAATCGATCGACTTTGGTTCCAATCCCTTGATTGTTTCAGCGCAATGAATCCCCATTGCTGATGCTGCATGAGCCAACAGTAATTTACCGGTCACATCACCCACTGCCCAAATTCCGGGAACGTTAGTAGCCATATGTTCGTCAACGCCGATGAAGCCACGCTGATCCAGGGCAACGCCGACTTTTTCCAACCCCAGATTTTCAGTATTGGCTTTAAAACCGACTGCCACCAGGGCTTGTTCTGCTTCGAGGGTTTTTGTTTCACCCTCATGGGTTACGGTGATCTTTACTCCTTTTGTGGTGGGTTCGATCGCTTCGACACGATGAGCGGTGAAGATCTCGATCCCACGTTTTTGGAAAGCTTTTTGTAGTTCTATGCTCAAATCTTCATCTTCTAGTGGGAGAATGTTGGGCAGCATTTCAACGATGCTAACCTTGGCGCCGTACGAGCTCCAGATGGTGGCGAATTCCGCGCCGATGGCACCGGCACCGATGATGACCACTGATTTTGGAAGTTTTTCCTGCAAAATAGCGTCCTCATAGGTGAGGATCTTTTTTCCATCATAATTCCAACTGGGCAATACAAAGGGATGCGCACCGCTTGCCAGAATGACATTCCTGGTTTTCAATTCTTCTTTTTTCCCATCATTGAGGGTTACCTCGATCAGGGTTTTTTCTTTCAGAAGTGCGCTACCTTCGTATACGTCGATCTTGTTTTTCTTCATTAAGAAACTGACGCCGCGAGTCAGACGGTCGGAAACACGCCGGCTACGCTTGACCGCAGCACTGTAATCAATGGATATGTTATCTCCCTGAATCCCATAATCCTTCGCTTCTTCTCTGAGCGTCCGCGCAATTTCAGCATTCTTCAATAGTGCTTTGGAGGGAATGCATCCCACATTCAAGCAAACTCCCCCCAACCACCTTTTTTCGATAATAGCAGTTTTCAAACCAAGTTGTGCTGAACGTATTGCAGCAACATACCCACCGGGGCCGGCCCCGATAACGATGACATCATATTCTTTCATGCTGTGTTATCTCCATTTAAATAGATATGCAAAATGTCCTATACTTTAAGCGATTATACTTGTTTTCATATTTAGCTTAGCGTAAATTTTGTGAAATAATTATTGACGAATTGTCAGAGAAGGATTAAGATAGCGAGTCGTTTAAAGTGAGAGGTTTATAATCACTGATATGAAGAAAAAAAAGAAAGTAGTTGAGGAACAACAGCATCAAGAAGACCCTGAGGTCTTACTTGAAAAAATAATGAAAGCGGAAGTCAATTCTGCTGAACGGATTGCCACGGCTAGAAAAGATGCAGAAAAACAGATTTCCGATGTTCAGGATAAAGCTGCCGTATCGAAAAAAGAGGCCTATGCCAGCGGCAGACGTGCCAGATCCCGTTTGGTTGATAGAGGACTTGAAAAGGCACGCGCAGAAGCGGAAGAAAAAATCAAGCAATCAGATGTAGAGGCGGACCGTACTTTAAAAAAAGGCCAGAACGCTATCCCTGAAGCTGTCGATATAAGCCTTGAATTCATTCTGGGCAAAGTATCAAAGGAGAAGCTTTCATGATCAGCAAAATGTCGCGTATTGAGATCATTGGGATGAAAGCGAATTTATCCGATGCCGTACGTGAACTGCATGATATGGGAATTATGCAAATTGATGATATTCGAACCCTGTCGAATGTTTATATGCAGCCTTTCAACCTGACCTATGAAATGATGCAAAAACGCGAATCAGTAGACCTCATTAATGCCAAGATCAATGGGCTGGAAGACCTCTTTAAAAAATATTTCGTTTCACCTCCCAAGGACGTTGTGGATTCTTCTTCAATCGAAGTCATCGGAGAGAAAGTTGACCAGATCACAACGATCGTTCAACAATTGACCCAGCATAAAGAAAGTTTGCAGGATGAACTTGTCTCGCTTTCAAAGTATCGTGAGATTCTGAAGATCATGGTGCCCCTGCTGCCGGAATCTGCCAAGAAATCTGGGAACGCCACCATTGGGGCTCTCTTGCACTCCACGCAAACTCGCTCAATGAACATGTTGATCAACCAGTTACGTACCATGACGCAGGGGAAATTTGAGATGGTAAACGTCAAAGTAGGAGAATCGACCAATGCCTTGATCGGCGTCTTGCCACGCGATCTGGTAATTTCGGTAGAGAATTATCTCGAAAGAGAAAAGATTACCCAACTTGTATTGCCCGAAGAATATACCAGCCTCTCCTCTGCAGAGGCGCAAGATAAGATCGAAAAACAAATCGAGAATGACCATAAAGAACTTGACAATGTGGATGACCGTTATCGTGAGTTAGCCAGTACCTGGGGACCTTACCTGCATGCCTGGCAGATGAGCTGCTTGAATGTTCTAGATGAATTTGAGATCTATTCCCGCCTCGGAGAGACCGAGCATACCTTTACAATATATGGTTGGGTTCCTGTGGGGGAGGTTCAAAATCTGAAAAATCATCTGCATAAAAAAGTCAGTCGCGATATTATGCTCAATCAGTTGGATGTGCCGAAAGAACTGCGCGATAAGGTCCCGGTTTTATTGGAAAATCCTAAAATATTGAAACCCTTCGAAAACCTGACAAAAATGCGTGCCATTCCGGCTTATTTTGATATCGATCCCAGCAAGCTGATGGCTATCTTCATGCCGATTTTCTTTGGAATGATGGTAGGGGATGTGGGTTACGGGGTTATCTTATTCGTTTTGTCCGCTCTTCTTTCTCGCAAAGTGACCAAGGGCATTTTTGCCGACCTGCTTAAAACTATCATGTATGGCTCAATATGGACGGTGTTTTTCGGGTTCATGTTTGGCGAATTCATGGGCACGCTGGGTGGCAGCATCGGCTTAAAACCAATCCTTCTGGATCGCGCCGAGCCGGGTAGCACGATGAAACTGCTCTATATGGTAATTGGAGTGGGCGTATTTCATATTGTGCTGGGTTTGGTGCTGGGTGTTTGGAATGCGATCAAACACCATAACAGGACCCATACCCTCGAACGTGGAGGTATGTTGATTGGCTTGAGTGGATTATTGTTATTGGTTGGGAAAATGATCAATGTTTTACCCGCTGTGGTCAATATTCCGGGTTATGTCTTGTTGGGTGCCGGTATCGTGGTGCTGGGCGCTTCTTATGGAAAGACTGGTGTGATACTGGGACCGATCGAGTTTGTGGGATTGTTGGGTAATATCCTGTCCTACTTAAGAATTGCTGCTCTTGGCCTGGCTTCAGTTTTCTTGGCTAAGGTAGCCAACGATATGGTAGGAATGGTTGGAAATGTGGTGATTGGGATTGTGGTAGCTGGATTGATCCACTCACTGAATATCATTATGGGTGCGTTCAGTCCTACCATCCAGAGTCTGCGTCTACAATATGTTGAATTCTTCAGGAAATTCTATGAAGGTGGGAATAATCCATTTTCCCCATTCAAGAAACGTGTTTTGGCAGAAACTGAGGAATAGTTTAGAAAGGAGAAAAAATCATGGATGTGGCAATTATCAAACTGGCTGCAGCATTAGCAATTGGTTTAACTGCTTTAGCCACTGGTATGGCTCAGAGAGGCATTGGGTCTGCTGGTGTTGGTGCTATTGCAGAGAAACCGGAACTGCTGGGTTCGATCATTATTCTGGTTGCAATTCCTGAAACCCTGGTTATCCTGGGCTTTGCTGTTGCTGCCATTATTTTGATGGGCTGATTGGAGAAGTGTTTTAATGGAATTTGATACTATCCTGGATGGGATTCTGGATATTGCGGAAAAGCAGATTGCTGAGATAAAGCAGCAAACCGATCAACGCATCAAGGATATAGAGACAAGCTATAAAAAAGAAGCGGAACAGATCCGTGCCAATCTTGAACAAGAAGGACGGGTCCGTTTAAACCGTGAGGCTGCATTAATTAAACAACAAGCAGAGATGCAGTATCTGCAAAATGTATCGGATGCTCGTCAAAAACTGATCCAAAAGACTCTGAACGAAGTAAAAAGCAAATTGAAAGTGGTTCGAAGCTCTTCGAAAGAATATAAATCACTTTTGATTTCTCTGGCTGATGAGGCTATAGAAGATCTGCTGCCCTCACTGGGGAAGGAAAAAGTCATTGTTCTTTCTTTCGATCCGGCAGATAGGGAATTGGTCAAGGGATATAAGGGGGATGCAGCCATCGAACTTCAATTTAAGTATGATCTGGATTGCTGGGGTGGTTGCGATGCTTCTAGCATTGATGGGAAGGTATGCGTGTATAACACGCTGAATGATCGCTTTGAACGCGCCCAATCCATTTTGCAGCAAGAACTATCCTTATTTTTTGATGAGAAAACAACACAAGGCACATAATGTCAACGTTTGATTATGGGAATACGCGGCTTCGGGCGCGGTTATCCCGATTATTAGCGAAAGAGACACTAGAGGAGTTAACCCGTGCCGACAATATGGACGGGTTCCTTTCACTATTGATCAAAACTGCATATAAGCCTTCTGTTGAAAAAGCACTGACTTATTCGAATGGAATTCAAACAGTGCATATCTGTTTGGAAATGGAGTCAGAAAAGGTCTTTAGTGATTATCACAAATTCTATACAGATTCAGCCTGGGATAAGATCGGACTGATCTTTTCGTTCAATGATCTCCAAAATATTCATACGATAGTAAGAGGGATACTCGGGAATGTTGCCCAACCTGAGATTCAAGATCTGTTAACCCGTTCGGGCAAGATCCCTTTTAATATTCTGCGCGATCTTTCGATGAGCAGGAATTTTAGTGATCTCATCACTAAAATGATCGCGTTCCATATCCCATATACGGATGTCCTTCTAAGAAATCAAACCATGCTTCCTTCGCTGCAAGGTGCACAAATTGAATTGATGCTTGAGAAGAATTTTTACCAAAATATCATCGAAGAGAATGCCAGAATACTTGATCAAACACCACCGCTGAAAGAATATTTCTCTATCCATGCCGATCAGGAAAATATCATGTGCGCACTGAGGGTCGCAAAGAACCCGGAGATTATTACATCTAATCATCTGGATATTAAAGACTGTTTTATCAATGCCGGCACGATATCTCGTTCGATGCTGATGTCGATTTCGGAAGAAAAGGATGTTGAAAAGGCAATCGAACGGTTGAAAGGGACGCCGTATTATGCTTGCCTGCAAGCAGGCTTAGATGAATATAGTCGAACCGGGCTGCTGACTGAGTTTGAAGAAAGATTGCGGAAAATGTTGTTGAAACGCGCTGCAGAATATCCAATTGAAGACCCTCTGGGAGTAGGTGTTCCGATCGGCTTTCTGGTTCGCAAAACAAATGAAATGCAAAATCTCTGGTGGATCGCCAAAGGAGTCCAGTTGGGCTTTGATTCGGCAGACGTAATTGAGCACCTGGAAGTGTTGTGATGAATAAATTAGTTGTGATCACTTCGGTTAGTATGGCTAACGGATATCGATTAGCAGGGAATGAAGCGTATGGCGTGGCGAACGTCAAAGAAGCCACTGAATTGGTAAGAAAATTCATCGATAATTGCGAACCGGTTTTGTTGGCGATTGACGATGAACTTTTTTCACAAATGGATCGCAAATTAATTAAAGAGGTCTATGATTGTAAACATTTAGCTTTGGTGACCATTCCGGGCAAAACAACTAAAACGGATAACAGACTGAGTCAGAAATATTTCTATAATATGATCCGGCATGCAACTGGGGTTCAAATCCATTTCAAAGGTGAATCTAATGGAAGCAGTAAATAAAAAATACGGAATAATCAACAGGATCTCTGGTCCTGTTGTTGGTGTGAGCGGCTTGGAGGAAGCCCGTTTGCATGACATGGTTTTGGTCGGCGAAGGGAAATTAGTGGGGGAAGTGATTCGCATGTCCGGACAACAAGCAACCATCCAGGTTTATGAGGAAACTTCCGGGTTGAAAATTGGGGAACCGATCACGGGAACCGGACATCCTTTGATTGCCCATTTAGGCCCCGGTTTGATGGGGCAAATATTTGACGGGCTACAAAGACCTTTGACAAAACTGGCAGATGTCGAAGGAAATTTCCTTAAACGTGGTGTCACAGAAGACTCACTTCAACAAGATAAAAAATGGAAATTTAATCCATTGGTGAAAACTGGCGATATCGTACATGCCGGTAATATTCTGGGCGAAGTACCGGAAACCCAGAGCATCACTCATCGCGTTATGGTTCCGCCCCATTTGAGTGGGGAGATTGTTGAGATACGCGAAGGTGAATTAACCCTGGCTGAATGGGTGGCGAAGATCAAGACCGAAGACGGCAAGATCATTGAAGTCGGTATGGAACATGTCTGGCCGGTGCGCAGCGCTCGCCCCTATAAACGCCGTTTGGACCTGGCGGAGCCGCTGGTGACCGGGAAAAGGGTCATCGATATGTTCTTCCCCATCCCCAAGGGTGGTTCTGCCATTATCCCGGGCGGTTTTGGAACCGGCAAGACGGTTATCCAACAATCGTTAGCGCGGTGGTCAGATGTGGATGTGGTGGTTTATGTAGGTTGTGGTGAACGCGGTAATGAAATGGCAGAAGTTCTGATGTAACTCCCCGAATTGGAAGACCGGGTAAAGGGGATTCCACTCATCAACCGGACTGTCTTGATTGCCAATACCTCTAATATGCCGGTGGCGGCTCGTGAAGCCAGTATTTATTTGGGTATAACCATTGCCGAATATTACCGTGATATGGGATATGACGTGTTGATGTTAGCCGACTCTACTTCTCGATGGGGTGAGGCTTTACGTGAAGTATCCGGTCGTTTGGAGGAAATCCCTGGCGAGGAGGGCTACCCCGCTTATCTGTCTTCTCGCCTGGCTGAATTCTACGAACGAGCCGGGCATGTGGATTGTCTGGGGAACGGTGAAGATAAGCCCTATGCCGGGCACCGCGAAGGATCTGTATCACTGGTAGGAGCGGTATCCCCTCCGGGTGGTGATTTCTCCGATCCTATTACACAGAGTTCCATGCGCATTACCGGTGTTTTCTGGGCCCTGGATTACGAATTATCCAGAAAGCGTCATTTTCCTGCCATCAATTGGATCAAGAGCTTTTCACTGGTGGATCTCTCACGGTGGTTTGGAGATAACGTTGAAGAAGACTTTCCAAAGCTGGTGCAGGAAGCCAAATCGTTATTAGGGCGCGAAAATGAATTATTGCAGGTGGTGCAGTTAATCGGGCAGGAAGCCCTTTCTGACCTGGAACGTGAAATATTGATCATTTCGAAGTTATTACGAGAAGATTTCTTGCAGCAATCTTCTATTCAGGACACGGATTCGTTCTGCAGCCTTGAAAAATCATACTGGATGTTGAAAGCAATTCTTGAATATCATCTTAAGGCTCAAGAAGCATTAAAGGCTGGTGTTGAACTTGCCAATTTCTCCGATTTACCGGTTCTACAGCGTATTGCCCGCATGAAAGAGATAGATGTAAACAAATCTACTCCGGAAATCAAACGCCTGATTGGGAAGATCGATGATGCTTTTAACAGTCTTATTTCAAACTGGGAGACTGAAAATGGCTGAACAATTGTTGAAAAACAAATTAGCTACCAAGGAATATCGTACACTCGCGCAGATCAAAGGTCCGCTGATCTTTGTGGAACGTGTTGCTAACGTAGCCTTTGATGAAATGGTGCAAATCATTGACCCGGATGGAAACTCCAGAGTAGGGCGAGTTCTTGAAATTGACGGCGATATGGCTATTGTTCAGATGTTCCTTGGAACCGAGGGATTGGATATTTCACGTACGGGAGTGCGGTTTTCAGGGGATGTGGTTCGCTTGAAGGTATCGCTTTCTATGCTGGGGCGTATTTTGAACGGCATGGGTGAGCCTATTGATGGCGGACCTGATATTGTCCCGGAAAAATTAGAGGATATTAATGGTTCCCCGATCAATCCTGCTGTGCGTAATGAACCGAAGGAATTTATTCAAACCGGTATTTCGACGATTGATGGATTGAACTCTCTGGCACGCGGGCAGAAATTGCCGATCTTCTCCGGATCAGGGTTACCGGGGAATGAACTGGCAGCTCAGATCGCCTCGCAAGCCCGGGTACTTTCGGACGGAAAAACAGGTGATGAGCCCTTTGCAGTGGTATTTGCGGCAATCGGCATTACCCATCGTGAGTCATCCTTCTTCATTGAGCATTTTCGCTCAAGCGGTGCACTGGATCGAACGGTGGTATTTCTGAACCATGCGGATGACCCCACCATTGAACGGATCATGACCCCGCGAGCAGCGCTGACCACTGCTGAATATCTGGCATATACCCATAATTTGCATGTATTGGTCATCTTAACGGATATGACGAACTATTGTGAAGCGTTGCGTGAATTATCCGTCGCTCGTGAGGAATTACCTGGCAGGCGTGGTTATCCTGGATATATGTATTCTGACCTGGCGAGCTTGTACGAACGGGCAGGACGAATTAAAGGAAACAAGGGTTCAGTTACACAGTTGATTTTATTGTCCATGCCTGATGATGATATAACCCATCCTATCCCCGACCTGACAGGGTATATCACCGAAGGACAGATCGTGCTCGGTAGGGCTTTAAACCAGAAAAGCATCTTCCCTCCCGTGGATGTTCTCCCTTCCTTATCGCGCTTGATGAAAGAAGCTATCGGGAAAGGGCATACGCGCGAAGATCATCAAAATGTCGCTGATCAGATCTATTCTTTCTATGCCGAAGGACGCGATCTGGAAAAATTAGTGGCAATCATAGGCGAAGCATCCTTGACCGAACAGGATCAGAGAATTCTGAACTTCTCAAAGCGTTTTGAACAGGAATTTGTCAATCAAGGATCCACCAATCGCACGATTGAGGAGACTCTGGACCTGGCATGGGAACTGCTTTCCACCTTCCCCAAGGAATATTTAAAACGCATTCCTGAAGCTTACATCGAAAAATACTACAAAGAGCAGACTGCAAATGATTGATGTTTCAAATATCACCATTACCCGCAGTCAGTTGCTGTCTACCAAACAGCAACTGGAGCTTACCCAACAGGGCTATGAATTGCTGGATAAGAAACGTATTGCCTTGATGCAAAAGATCATCGAATTGCAGGATCTGGTGGTGGAAGAAGCCAGGGACCTACAGCAATTGACCAATAAAGCGCAGATGAATCTGGCACGGGCAGAAGCATTTGTCGGAGAGGGGCGGGTCAAATCTGCGTCTTTGGGAAATGAATACGAAAATCCGATCGAGGTCGAACACAATATTGTAATGGGTGTCCAGGTTCCACGCATTCACAGCAGTCCATCGCGTGATAAACGGGCGGCACAGGCAGCCAGTTTCAATTCCACTTCTACCATGATTGAAGAAGCAGGAAGTGCTTTTACGAAGAATGTGGATGGGATCATTCGGCTGGCAGATGGGGAAATCCAGCTGGCTACCTTGATGAAAGAGATCCTTCACAATACCAGACGGCTGAAGGCTCTGGAGCTGATCGTCATTCCGCGATTAAAAGCGGAGGTCGCTTACATCAGGGATGAGCTAGATGAACGTGAGCGATCAGATCACTTCCGCTTAAAACTTGCCAAGGATATTATTGAGCAAAGGAATAAGAGAGCACAACAACGTCGGGCTGCTAACTTTGCAGAATAGCATCACACATTTTTGCAACACGGCTCATTTCTTTCACGTCGTGTACCCTGATGATATCGGCACCATTGTTGATGCCGATAGCCACCGCGGCTGCGGTTCCTTCCATCCTTTCTTCCGGTGGCAGATCAAGTGTATAACCAATAAAGGATTTCCTGGATGGACCCAACAAGATGGGGTAACCCAATTTACGAAATTCCGTCAAATTTTTAATAATGTAGAGATTCTGTTCTCTGGTTTTGCCAAAACCAATACCCGGATCGATGATGATATGACGATCTGGAATGCCGGCTCGTTTGGCAATTTCAATGCTTCCCTGTAGCTCATCGCAAATTTCTGAGATCAGGTCCTGGTAATTCATGTCCACATATCTTCCGCCAAGGGTCTTGGTTCTCTGAACGGCTTCTTTTCGACTGCGATTGTGCATCAGCACTACCGGCGCCGAGAATCGTGCAACCACACTTGCTAATTCGGGGTCACGCTTGAACCCCCATATGTCGTTGATGATATTGGCTCCCAATGCAAGGCATCTTTCAGCCACCGCAGCTTTGTAGGTGTCAATGGAAATATAAGCCTCCAACTTCAATTCCAAAATTCCCTGCAGGGCAGGCAATAATCTATCCAACTCGCTTTCGGCGTCAACCGCTTCTGCTCCCGGACGGGTGCTTTCGGCTCCCAGATCGAGAATATCTGCTCCTTCATCGACAAAACGTTGCGCCTGCCGGGCAGCAGTTTCGATATAATTTTCTTCACCCATGAGACCATCTCCGGAAAAGCTATCGGGTGTCAGATTGATGATGCCCATAATGAAGGTACGGCTGCCAAAAGGAAGGATCGCCTGATTATCCATGGTTACTCCGTTTGCTCAACTTTTTTATACAGTCTGACCCCATCTTGATTGACCTCGGAAAGCATCTTGTGGATGGACCGATGCAAGACCGGATGAATGAATTGGGGAACGAGCTCGTCAAGTGGGATCAGTACAAAAGCTCGTTCTGCAATCTTGGGATGGGGAATGATCAATTTCTCATCTTCCAGGACGAGTTGATCGAAAAACAATATGTCGATATCGATCACCCGTGGACCGTAGCGAAAAGTCGGCGTCCTGCCGATCCGCTTTTCAGTCCTTTTCAATGCGTCCAGCAGGTCGAAGGGATCTAATTGGGTTTCAACGACCAACACCTGGTTGAGAAAAGCGGGTTGATCGGTGAATCCCCAGGGGTTCGTTTCGTAGATGGCAGAGTGGGCTGTGATCGTGGCGAATTTTTGGATCTCTGCCATCGCCAGCCGTAAGTTCTCTTCTCTATCACCTAAATTCGAACCGTTCCCCAAAATGACCTGGTGGAGCATCACTGGCCTGCTTGGCGATATATATTCAATAGATCTGCAAGCATGCCATAAGCGGTGGTGTCAGGGTTGGGGTTGGATTCCAATAATCCTAAACCGGGCAGAACATCTGACCTGAAGAGAATGTAGGAACTGGTCCCATCCACGCTGAAATAGGGGCTGCTGGGGTCGATCATCTTGGGAGAGACACTTAGCGACCATTGATCTTCTTGCTTTTCTGCCTGGCAGACCAGTTTCCAGCGTTTTCCAGCCTGCTTAGCCCGCTGGATATCCTGCCGGGTTATCGTACGGATACCCTGCCGCTGTACATCCTGTGGTGTAGCAGGATGGTCAAGCAGCACAGTTGCCAGCGCTGCTACTTTCACTGCAGCATCCCACCCATCAATATCGCCACTCGGATCCGTTTCTGCGATCCCAATGGATTGTGCATAGCGTACTGCTTCTTCAAAACTTTCACCCGCTTCCATCCGGCACAGGATCAAATTGGTGCAGGAATTGAAAATGCCTTCGAACCCCTCGATATGCATGGCTGGGAGTGCTTCTCTAACAACAGAAAAAACCGGAGCACCGTCCATTACGGTGGATTCAAAGAGGAATTTTTTCCCGTACTGACCGGCTAACGCTTGTAGATGAGCATAGGCGTGTACGATCGGTCCCTTATTGGCTGTAACGGTGTGCATACCTTTTTCCAGTGCCCGGGCGATATATGAAACTGCCGGTTGACCATTTTCATAATTAACGGGGGAATTCTCGATGAAAATATCTGCCTGACTGTTTGAGATCATTCCTAAAGTATCCCGGTGACTGATTCCTCCCGGAAAATTCTGTTCATTGAAATTCCCCGAAAAGGCTGACAGTGCTGCAAGGTCGAATCCGCTTTTTAAACTCAGACTGCCGTGTGATCCGGTGCTGATGCCGGTGATCTTGAGGTTCATTCCATACGCAGCCATGATTTCGGCATGTTTATGATGGACCAGCCGTGCAAATGCTTTTCCCACATTTCCAAATCCAGCCATGATGATTGCCACAGTTTCCATATGATTCCTCTATTGATGGTTCTTTTTTTCTATTTCTAACCCGCCCTCATTTGTCCAGATCAGTTTTTGGATTCTACCTTTATAGCCCAGCAGAGTGTCAATCTGATGCCGGAAGAGGACGGGATCTGCACTCGTGAAAAAATTCAAAAGAGCGTTTTTGTCAGGACGATCCTGATAATCGAATTCCGATCTAAGCAGTGTTTCCACCCGGCGTGCTACGGCGGGCGCCGGATCAATGACCTGTACTTTATCCCCTGCGATTTCCCGTAAGAGGGATAACACGAACGGATAGTGGGTACAGCCCAGTACAATCGTGTCCACTTTGTTCGCCAGCATTGGTTCCAGTGCTGTCTCAAGAATGTGGCGTGTAGTGGCGTCTTTCAAATGCCCTGCTTCGATTTCCTCCACCAGACCCGCACAGGTATCTTGGTAGATCTGTAATCCGTCGCCATATTTGTGCACCAGGGATTGATAAAGTTCCCCCTGGAAGGTTGCCGGCGTAGCTAATACCCCGACTGCCCTGGTGAGCGATTGTTGTGAGGCTGGTTTGACGGCGGGTTCCATCCCAACGATAGGGAGGGTTGGAAAAGTCTGGCGTAGATATTTGAGTGCTGCTGCAGAGGCAGTATTACAGGCGACCACGATCAATTCCACCCCTTGATCTAATAGAAATCGGGTGATTTGCTCAGAAAAAGATCGGATCTCCGCCATCTGGCGGCGTCCATAGGGAACATGGGCTTGATCTGCAACGTAAATGATATCCAGCCCAGGCAGCAGTTCGTGGATGGCACGCACTACAGAAAGTCCGCCGATCCCCGAATCAAAAATCCCGATCTTCATTGCTGTTTTAGAATTCCGGCTTTTCATTTGGGCTGATTATAAATGAAAAAGGTGCAGTTCGTGTAGACTGCACCTTTTGGCATGATTAGCGTAAATAATCGATTAGGAAAATTTTTGTTTCAAGCGGGCACGTTTCCCGGTGCGCTCACGCAGATAATACAGACGGGCTTTGCGTACCTTATTGCGGCGTTCTACCACCACTTTGTCGATGCGTGGGGACCGGAGAAGGAAGGTTCTTTCCACACCTATGCCATTGCTGGCAACACGCCGTACGGTAAATGTTCCAGTCTGACCTTTGTTGGTCACATATAGAACGGTGCCCTTAAATTCCTGAATTCTTTCTCGGTCGCCTTCTTTGATCTTCACATGCACGCTCACTGCATCACCGGGTCCGAGCTCGGGAATGTTTGGATTTTTCTCTGTTTCAACTGCTTTCAATAGTTCATTCATGTTCTTTACATCCTATCAATTATGAATAATTGCTTTTTCCTAGACGGCGAAGAATTTTACCATAAATTCAGATAATACACCACACCGGAATGGATTTCACCCTCCATCAAGGATGTGAATCTTAATTCAGAGAGCGCAGGATCTCTTTTGCCAGTGTCGGACTAATGCCCGGGGCACCTGCGATTTCCTCTGCAGATGCTTGCCTGATGGCTTCCACCGATCCAAAAAATTTTAACAAAGCTTTCTTGCGGGCAGGGCCAACCCCTGGAATTTCATCGAGTGCTGAACGTAAATTGGCTTTACCACGTCGATTGCGATGAGCAGTGATGGCAAAGCGGTGTGCTTCATCGCGAATGCGTTGCATCATGAATAAGCCCTGTGAATTGCGGGGGAGTGCTAACGGTTCAACTTGACCGGGTAAAATGACCAATTCCTCGCTTTTTGCCAGCCCGACTGCTTTGATCTTCTCAGTTAGACCAAACTCTTCCAATACTTTGAGGGCTCGACTGAGCTGACCTTTTCCCCCATCCACGATCAGTAGATCAGGGAGTACCGAAAAAGAGGGTTCCGCTTTTTTTCCCACCTCGTTACTTTCGTGATATGCCTGCCAGCGCCGGAAACGACGGGTGAGCACTTCTTCCATACTGGCAAAATCGTCCGGTTGGTGGACGGTCTTAATATTAAAACGACGGTAGAGTTTCTTGCTGGGAACACCTTTTTCAAAAACAACCATACTCCCCACAGAAGCAGTCCCCTGCGTATTGGAAATATCATAACATTCCATACGATTGGGAGCATCTTTCATCCCGAGGGCAGCTTGCAATTCTGCCAATGCAACACTTTGTTTATGGCTGTCCATTTCCCACTGAGATTTCAAAGATCGCAGAGTTTCGGCTGCATTTTCGGTAGCCATCTCAACCAATTGCTTGGGAGTTCCACTGCGGGGAACACGGATCTGGATCTTTTCATCCGGTTTTTTCTGATTCAGCCAGTTCTGAATGATCATGGCTTCTTCGATATTTTCTGGCAGCAGCAGTTCTTCTGGAATGTGGGTACTTTGTGAATAGAATTGTTTTAGAAATTGCGAGATGACCTCGCTATTTTTCTCGTCATCGGCGCCTTCGAGTACAAAATAATCCCGTCCCACCAGTTTTCCGCTGCGGATGAAGAAAATCTGCACACAGGCATCGCCATCGGCACGTGCCAGCGCGATCACATCGGTATTCATATTTTGAGTGGAAATAACCTTCTGTTTTTCCACCACGCGTTCGATGGCATTGATCTGATCACGCAACGCGGCAGCTTTTTCAAATTCCAGCGCGTCTGAGAATTTTTGCATACTGGCATACAATCGATCGAGAATCGGATCGGTCTCCCCTTCCAGAAATTTTCCCAGGTCTGTCTGCATTTGATTGTATTCGGTTTCGTTGATCATTCCAATGCAGGGTGCACTGCAAAGCTTGATGTCGTAATACAAACAAGCACGTGCATCATGCCCCGTGATCACCCGGTCACAGGTTCGGTATTGAAAGATCTTCCGTAGCAGGTCCAGGGTTTGATGCACTGCCCAAACACTTGTATACGGACCGTAGTATTTCGCACCATCTTCTTCCAGATTGCGGGTAACGGTGACCTTGGGAAAAGGTTCATTCCAATGGATCTTTATGTAAGGGTAGCGTTTATCATCTTTGAGCCGGATGTTGTAATAAGGGCGATGCTTCTTGATGAGGGTCATCTCCAGAATGAGGGCTTCCAACTCGGACCCCACCACGATCCAGTCAATATCTGCTATTTCTTGCACCAGATGTTGTGTTTTCATTGTGTGATCGGCAGAAGCTTGAAAATACGAACGCACGCGACTGCGCAAGTTGATCGCTTTGCCGACATAGATAATCTTTCCCGCGTTGTTTTTCATCAGGTAACAACCGGGTGTGGTGGGTAATGTATCTAGGATGCTTTGGAGATGCTCATTCGAAGATCGCATGCGCTTATTTTAGCACGCTCAATTTGAAATAGATTAGAATGGAGCGTGAAAAGTTTCGGAGGCAGGATGAAAGTTTATTTCTCATGTTCTATCACGGGGGGGCGCACAGAGCAAAAAACGTATCAACGCATTGTACGCCATCTGGAAGAACAGTGCTGGGAAGTGCCAACGGCGCACCTGGCAGGAGCAGGGGTGTTGGATGAGGATGGCAAACTTAAAGCCTGGGAAGTATATCAACGCGACGTTACCTGGGTGAAGGAAAGTGATATCATGGTTGCAGAAATCAGCACGCCCTCACACGGGGTGGGATATGAGATTGCAGTAGCAGAATTTCATCACAAACCTATTTTTTGTTGTTATGAGACTGGAAAAAGAATCTCCAAAATGATTCTGGGGAATGATTATCAATTTTTACAAATCTATGCATATCGGTCGACCAGCGACCTTTTTTCCGCGTTGGATGCATTTTTACAGGATTTCCAACAATAGACGAAAATCATATCGGGAATATGATGAAGCTCATTGCGCCGGTTTATCCAAAGGGATAATATTGGCGCGGTGACATTTTGAGGTTACAAGCACCTCTTATAACACTCATCAATGTCTCCTCCTTTGGCATTAGCTGCCGCTGGCAATCCTCCCTGCCAGCGGCTGCTTATTTAATATGGTTAGAATAATATTAAATCTGTCTGAAATCACTTGACTGTTTTTTTCATCCTCTTACAATAGTCAACATGGAGTATAAGGACTACTATAAGGTTCTAGGTGTTGATAAAACAGCTTCGACGGATGAAATTAAAAAAGCCTATCGTAAGCTGGCTATGAAATATCATCCAGATAAGAACCCGGGCAATAAACAAGCAGAAGAAAAGTTTAAAGAGATCAATGAAGCGAATGAGGTATTGAGCGATCCTGAAAAACGTGCTCGCTATGATCAATTATCCAGCTCATATAATTCATGGCAGCAAGCAGGCGGCAATCCCGGTTCCTTCAGTTGGGAAGATCTTTTCAACAATCCCCAATACAGCACCCGTACCACACGTATGAATGTGGATGATATCAACGATATGTTCGGTGGTGGATTGGGTGGTTTCTCCGATTTCTTCAATGCTTTCTTTGGCGGTGGGCGTCCACGCCCGCAACGACGTACCACTACCAATAATGCCAGGCGAACTTCTCAACCGCAGGTCTACCAGCAACCTGTGACGATCTCCTTTTTGGAAGCATATAATGGAACAACCCGTTTGCTCCAATTTGACAATAAAAAAATCGAAGTAAAAATACCCGCGGGAGTGAAGACGGGTAGCAAAGTGCGAGTTTCGGGAGCGGGTCCACAGCAGGCGAACGGTGGTCGCGCAGATATATTCCTCCTCATCACGGTTGCCAAGGATGAGCATTTCGAGATCAGTGGAAATGATCTTAATACGACAGTGACAGTAGATCTATTCACTGCTATATTAGGCGGAGAAACCAAGGTACATACTCCCATAGGAGATGTGATCCTAAAAATTCCATCCGGGACACAGCCCATGCAAACCTTCCGCCTGAAAGGGCGAGGTATGCCCATCCTAAAGCAAAAAGGGAAGTTCGGAGATCTTCTGGTAAAGGCAAAGGTCGAGATCCCCCGCAACCTGAGCGACGAACAAAAATCCATTTTACGGGAGATGCGTAAAAAGGAGAAAAAATGATAAACAGAAAAACTACTCTCATTACGTTCTTCATCGTGCTGGCATTGATGTTGGGTGCCTGTTCTACGACGCAGGGAACGCCAAGTCAACTTCCTGCAGAAAATACACAAGCGACCGCGCAAACTGACCGAAGTAGTCAACCGTCAACGGTATTGCAGTACAGTGAAGGGGAAGATACTCTGGTTAATCTATATAAAAAAGTGAATCCAGGTGTGGTCTCCGTGGTGGTTTATACAGCGGATGGAAATGTGGGGCAGGGCACCGGTTTTGTGTATGACCTGGATGGTCATATCATAACCAACTATCACGTGATTGAGAATGCCAATGAGATCGAGATCGCTTTCCCCGAAGGAACCCGCACTCGAGGAACGGTCATTGGAACAGATACAGATTCAGATCTGGCGGTTATTAAAGTGGACGTCGCAGCGGGTGTGCTACATCCGTTAACTCTGGGTAGTTCTTCTGTTTTGCAGGTAGGGCAGTTTGTGGTTGCAATCGGCAATCCTTTTGGATATACCCAAACCATGACCACCGGCATCATTTCAGCGCAGGGGAGAATGTTAGATTCTTTACACTCGACAGAAGGAGGATCTAATTTTGCTGCTGGAGATCTGATCCAGACCGATGCTGCTATCAATCCCGGAAATTCGGGTGGTCCGTTGCTGAATCTTGATGGAGAAGTGATCGGGATCAACCGTGCGATCTATGCCGGGTCATCCAGCATTCTGAGCGGGTCGGCATCCTATTCCGGAGTGGGGTTTGCCATCCCTATTGACATTGTAAAAAAGGTTGTACCGTCTCTTATCAGCGACGGATCTTACGACTATCCTTATCTGGGTATCTCCAGTGTGGATGGTTTAACCATGAATGAGATCGAAGCCATGGGATTTGACCCGAGTATTTCAGGTGTTTATGTATTGAGTGTTCCCGCGGGTGGTCCTGCCGGAAAAGCGGGCATACGAGCTGGTACGAGATCGACCCAATACGATGGATTATATGCCGGTGGCGATATTATCGTTGCATTGGATGGGGTAGCGGTAAAGGACTATAATGCCCTGTTGTCTTATCTGATCATGAATAAAGCACCAGGCGATACGGTCATAGTTACCATCCTCCGGAATGGTATTGAAAAGAACCTGGAGGTAACCTTAGGGTCCAGACCATCGTGATATAGCTTGTTTGAAAAGAGCTCCTGAAAAGGAGCTCTTTTTGTTATATTGTTCAGTTCAATCGGTGATTTCCAGGTTATTGGCAAGCAGGAGCAGATCATCGAAAAGGGATTCCAATTCTTGTAGTGCGTTTTGCGGTTGGTCGGGTAAGTATCCCTTGACGGTATTGACCCTGGAAGTCAGGTCGATCTTCTCAGGAAATTCACCGATATCCAGCGTTTCGATATCTTTTTCCACATAGCCTAATGCAATGGATAATCTGGTGTCATTTCCATCCATCAGTGCAATGCGTGCAATATTGATGTTGTTCTGGATCTGATAGATGTTGACCAGAGTCACAGCCACCTCATGCTTGGTGTTGAGAGTGTTGTAATCTGTTTGCAGGGCATTATACTGTGATTCAATGTTCTGCAATCGAGCAGCCTCTTCTTTTTGGGTGGCCAGATCCTTGGAAGCGGGCTGGTAAACCAGGAAATAGATAAGCCCTGCGCCAATAACAAGGAAAAGGATCGCTGCCAGGATCTGGCGCAATGCCTTTTGAAAAAAAGTGTTCTTCGTTACCTTGGTGCCTGACTTAGCCTGTGCTTTAACAGTAGCGTTCTCCTGCGTTTTATTTGAACCTATTTTTGCTTTGGACATATCATTGTTCTCTTTGATTTCTGCCATGGAAGACTCCTTTCTGACCCTTCTTTAAAAGTATATTCTATTGTAGGAAGATATCAGGATTAAGAATTTATTAAAATAAACAAGCTTTAGGTATAATCATGACTATGCCCCAACAAGAAAACACAATTCATCAAGCGAATCGACAAATAGCGCGCGCAGCCGGTACGGTAATGATTGCTTATATTCTGAGTAATCTGGCCGGTTTGCTGGCAAAGATGCTAACTGCCAATGCTTTTGGTACGGGGATGGAAAGTGAGGCGTTTTACGCTGCCAATCGCTTTTCCGAGATCCTCTTCAATCTGGTGGCAGGCGGGGCACTGGGATCGGCTTTTATCCCGACCTTTACTGGATTTCTGGTTAAAAAGGATCATGAGGGGGCATGGAGGTTGGCCAGTGCCATCATTAATTGGGTTTTGCTGATTCTCACGATTTTCTGCATTCTAAGCATGCTTTTTGCCAGACAGGTGGTGCATTACATTCTTGCTCCCGGTTTTTCCACTGTAAGTGTGGAAAAAGAACTACTGACTGCTGCTCTGCTGCGCATTCAAATACCCTCTGCTATTATCTTCGGATTGAGCGGATTGGTGATGGGGATATTGAATGCCCACCAACGTTTTTTCGTTTCTGCTCTGGCACCGGGTATGTATCAGCTTGGCTGGATCTTCGGCGCATTAGTGTTGGCACCCCGTTATGGGGTTTATGGTCTTTCGTATGGTATCTTGATCGGCGCCAGCTTTCATCTGTTGGTACAAATTCCCGCCCTGGTAAAACTACCTCAAGCTAAATATGCATTAGAACTTGGTAGAGCTGACCCGGCAGTTCGTGAAGTGGGTCGTCTAATGGCACCCCGTTTGTTGGGTGTAGCGGTGGTGCAGTTGAATTTCCTGGTAAATACTTACCTGGCGTCGTTACAACCCGAGGGTAGCGTGACTGCCATCAGTATTGCATTTTCATTGATGTTAATGCCGCAGGCTGCCATTGCACAATCTATCTCTATCGCTTCACTACCTACTTTTTCGGCGCAGGTGGCTGCCGGAAAATTGGATGAAATGCGTTCTTCGTTCACTTCTACTCTACGTATGATCCTGTTCCTGTCCATTCCTGCTATGCTGGGATTGGTCATGCTGCGGGAGGATATTGTGCGCATACTATACCAGCGTGGAGAGTTCACTGCGACATCCACCGCGTTGGTCGCCTGGGCATTGCTATGGTATGCGCTGGGATTGGTGGGTCATTGCATCGTTGAGATCACCAGCCGGGCTTTTTATGCCCAGCACGATACCCGGACTCCGGTGTTTGTTGGAGTAGCGGCGATGAGTTTAAATTTGATCTTGAGCATTCTTTTCAGCCGCTTATTCATTTTGATAGGCTGGATGCCGCACGGTGGGCTGGCTTTGGCAAATACGACTGCCACATTTTTGGAAGCACTGGTTTTGCTCTATTTTATGAAGCAGCGCATGCATGGATTGGATGGTGGATTCCTTTTTTCTGGCATCTTGAAAGCAATATTGGCAGTGGCGGTAATGGGAATTTGTGTTTTTGTGTGCATGCAGTTCAATTGGGGAACACCTTATTGGTTGCAGGTCATTGCTACCATCCTTGTGGCAGCACTGGTATATGGAGGGGTTTTATATGTCCTGAAAGTGGATGAGATGAAGAGTTTACTGCATGCTTTAATCCGTCGTATCGTGAAGAGGAAAATATAATCATACGGAGGAATAATAATGACCACCTGGAAAGATTATTTAGAAATTTCAAAATATCAAAACATGGGTGAATCCCTTCAAAGGCAGGGGGTTCCTCAACCACCTCTTGAAAAGCCCTGTGCTGCCGAAGCAATTTTAATTGACCTGCCTGACCCGCACGGAATTACTCTTCCTAAGATGAATCTTGTTGAACTTATCGAAAAACGTGAAAGCCTGCGAGTTTATCAGGATGAACCCCTCAGTCTACAGGAATTCAGTTTTTTGTTATGGGCTACCCAGGGGGTAAAGGAAATCAGCAAACAGTTCACCAAACGAACCGTCCCTTCTGCCGGAGCTCGCCATCCTTTCGAGACCTATATTCTAGTGAACAGGGTGGAAGGACTGAAAAATGGACTATATCGCTATCTCGCACTGAAACATAAGTTGATCCTGGTGGATGATAGCGTTGATATCAGTCAAAAGATTACCGAAGGTTGCAAGATGCAGAAACACGTACAAAATAGTGCCCTTACTTTCTGCTGGGTGGCTGATTTTCAACGAATGTACTGGCGCTATGGAGAGAGATCCTTGCGCTATGTGATGCTGGATGCCGGGCATGTCTGCCAAAACCTGTATCTGGCTGCAGAGGCAATTCATTGTGGGGTTTGTGCCATAGCCGCTTATGATGATGATCTGATGAATGCTGTTCTGGGTGTGGATGGAGAAGCGCAATTCACGGCTTACATTGCCACTTTAGGGAGACGTGCCTGATAGATCTTTTTTAATCTTAAAATCATGTCAATTTTAAGATGGGCATGATGGCTGGTTGCAGGTCGCGTGCTATAATGACCAAAATGGTCTGATTTAGAAGCTTATGTCATTTGTTCACCTGCATGTTCACTCACATTATTCACTGCTTGATGGATTCTGCATGTTCCCCAAGCTCATCCAGCGGGCAAAAGAAATGGGTATGCCCGCCGTGGCGCTTACCGATCACGGTACCATGTTTGGCGTGGTGGAATTCTATAATGCCTGCAAAAAAGAGGGCATTCGTCCGGTAATCGGATTGGAAGACTACATTACATCGCGAAGAATGGATCAACGTGATCCACAGAAAGATAAACGCGCCAACCACATTTTGTTGCTGGCAGAAAATATGACCGGCTATCAGAATTTGCTCAAGATCGCCAGTGCTGCCCAATTGGATGGTTTTTATTATCACCCACGTATTGACCATGAATATCTGGCGGACCACGCCGAAGGATTGATCTGTACCAGCGCCTGCATGAAGGGAGAGATCCCTTCTTTACTGATGAGCAATCAGAACGAGCAGGCAGAAGCACAACTGCGCTGGTATTTGGATATTTTTGGCAGAGATAATTTCTACCTTGAACTGCAGGAACATGATATTCCCGAATTAACTACCATAAATAAACAACTGGTCGATCTGAGCAAGCAGTATCAGGTAAATTTGATTGCCACTAATGATGTGCATTATGTCGACCGGGAGGATGCCCGCTACCAGGATATTTTGCTTGCTATCCAGACCGGAGCGATTTTAGCTGATCAGAATCGTATGCATATGAATGGTGATACGTACTATCTGCGTTCACCACAAGAGATGACAGCCATTTTTGGTGAAGTGCCGGAATCCATTAAGAATACCGTGTTGATTGCAGAGCGATGTGAAGTGCATCTGGAACGCGATAAATATCATTTGCCCAATTTTGAAGTACCTCAGGGTTATGATGCGCAATCTTACCTGCGAATGTTGTGCGAAAAGGGACTTCAAAAAAGATACGGGGCACATGCTGATGATCCTGAAGTGCGCGAAAGATTGGATTACGAACTGGAAATCATTCATACGATGGGGTTTGATGCTTATTTCCTGATCGTGTGGGACCTATGCAATTATGCCCGCGAAAATGATATCTGGTATGAGGCACGCGGTTCAGCAGCAGGTTCGATCGTGGCGTATACGCTGGATATTACTCTGGTGGAACCGCTTTCCCATAAACTCATCTTTGAGCGTTTTCTTAATCCTTCCCGCATCAGCATGCCGGATATCGATCTGGATTTTCAGGATGATAAACGGGCGGATGTAATGCAGTATTGTGCTCAAAAATACGGGTACGACCACGTTGCCCAGATCATCACGTTTGGCACGATGAAAGCCAGACAGGCGATCCGGGATGTGGGGCGCGTAATGGATATCCCGCTTGGAGAGGTGGATAAGGTAGCCAAATTGATCCCGAATGTTCCCAGCCATCCTGTCACTATTGAACAGGCGCTGGTAGAAGTAAATGAGCTGAAGGATATCTATGATAATACCCCGCATCTGCATGAGTTGATCGATACCGCTGCCAAGCTGGATGGGGTGGTGCGGAATGCCGGAACCCATGCGGCTGGGGTGGTTATTTCAGACAAACCGATTGTTGAATACTTGCCGCTGCATCGCCCGACACGTGAGTCAGAAGACAGCCCCATTAAAACCGTCACGCAATTTGAAATGGCGATCCTGGACGAATTGGGCATGCTGAAGGTCGATTTTTTGGGATTGGCGACCCTGACCGTCATGTCCAATGCCTGCAAAATGATCGAAAAGCGACATGGTGTATCTCTTGATCTGGAGAGTATACCGCTGGATGATAAAGAAACCTATGAATTTCTCGGGAAAGGGCTGACTGCCGGAGTGTTTCAGCTTGAAAGTACGGGCATGACCAAGAACCTGGTGCAGATGAAACCCAAGAATTTGGATAATATCATCGCTATGGTTGCCCTCTATCGCCCGGGACCAATGCAATTCATTCCCAAATATATCGCACGCATGCACGGAAAAGAAAAGGTCGAATATCACCATGAGTCATTAAGACCGATCATGGAAGAGACCTATGGCATTGCGGTTTATCAAGAGCAGATCATGACGGCTGCCATCCAATTAGCCGGATATTCTGCGGCGGATTCGGATAAACTGCGCAAAGCTATTTCCAAGAAGAAAGAATCCGAGATCGTCAAGCATGAGCAGAAATTCATCAGCGGGGCTGTCAAAAACGGTATCGAGAAAGAGATTGCACAAGCTATCTTCACTGACTGGCGAACCTTTGCTCAATATGGGTTCAATAAAAGTCATGCAGCCGATTATGGCGTCATATCGGTCCAAACGGCATACCTGAAAACCCATTATCCACTTGAATATATGACCGCCTTATTATGTGGGGCGAAGAACGATAGTGAAAAAGTGGCATTGTATATTGCCGATTGCCAGGCGTTGGGCATTGAAGTATTACCACCGGATGTCAATTATAGCTTCTGGGATTTTGCGATTGAAGAAAACCCACAACATTCCAACTGCATCCGCTATGGAATGGGTGCTATCAAGAACGTGGGGCAGGGACCTGTTGATCTGATCGTGACGGCGCGAGAAAATCAACCATTTGAGGATATCAATGATTTTGTCCGCCGGGTGGATCTGCGAAAAGTAGGAAAACGGGCACTGGAGTGCTTGATCAGAGTTGGCGCGCTGGATGCTTTTGGTGAACGCCGTGCCATATTGAATACAATGGATCGCATGGTTGCCATCAGTGAAAGCCATTTTCGGGCTAAGGAAGAGGGGCAGCTTAGCTTTTTTGGCTCTGTGGAAGGGTTGAAAGAAGAGATCAGCTTGCCGGAAGTGGTTTCCTTGAATCGCCAGGAAAAATTGGATTGGGAAAGAGAGCTGTTGGGAATATTTCTTACCGATCACCCTTTGACTCCTTATTTGAAAACGCTGAAGCGACATATATCTCATCTTTCGGCGCAGTTGGTGGAAGCGCAGCAAAAGGAGGAGGTTATTGTAGGCGGACGACTGGTGAATGTGCGTCCCTACGTGACCAAAAAAGGGGATCCTATGGGTTTTGCTACCCTTGAAGATGTACAGGGTTCGGTTGGTCTGGTGATATTTCCGCGGGTATGGGCTGATGCACATGATATTCTGGTAGATGACCAGGTGGTGTTCATCAAGGGTAAAGTCGACACGGAAGGCATGGATGCCAAGATCCTGGTGGATGAAGTGTACCTGGTAGAGATCGAGGCGGATGCCGACGAAGACGAGGACCCAGGGGTTTCCTCCATAGAACCGGGTTGGAATAATGATTATCAGGATTTTTCGCCGGATGAGACGGATGATGATTATCAATATACCCCTGGTGGGCAGACCTTTTCTGAACCGGCTGTTTCTTATCAGGCAAAGAAGGATCCACCGACAGGAGAGGATCAGGCTTCTCATGCGGATAAGAATGCTGCCGGCTCAGCACCTGATTCTTTGGCAACCAACCCGGAAAACAATAAATATATGAAGATCGTGATCAATGCCACCGGTAAACGTGAAAGTGATCTGCGGCTGATCCAGCAAATATATGGCATGTTGCACGCTTCTCCGGGAAGGGATCGCTTCAAATTCATTTGCCGCGAAAATGGGAAGGATGTGGAAATGGACTTTCCGAATGACACCATCCACATCACTCCCGACCTGGTTGAAAAGGTTCATGGTTTGGTCGGGCAGGGTAACGTGGAGGTCAAGGAATAAAAAAAAATCCGCCGACCGGCGGATTTTTTTGTCACTGTTCGTCTGAGCCAATCTCACGCAAATGCGGAAAGAGGATCACTTCACGAATGGAACGGTTGTTGGTCAGCAGCATGGTCAAGCGGTCAACACCCATCCCAAAACCACCACTGGGGGGCATTCCATATGCCATGGCTTGTAGATAATCTTCATCCATGGGATGGTTTTCCTCGTCATCGGCTGTATACGTGCGACCCATTTCTGCGAAGCGTTTTTCCTGTTCTAATGGATCGTTCAATTCGGTAAAAGCATTGCATAATTCCATACCACCCACGAACCCCTCAAAACGTTCAACGATCTGAGGATTGCCGGGTTTGTTTTTTGCCAGCGGGGAAATGTCGCGCGGGTAATCATACAGGAAGGTTGGTTGAATGCAGTTTGGTTCAAGGAAATCACCGATCAGGCTGTCGATCAATTTGCCGCGTGGTTGCCCTTCTTTGGGTTTCAATCCCGCTTTCTGCATGGCTTTAAAGAGACTATCTGCGTCATCACAGGCATAAATATCGATACCGGTGACATCCACTATGCCCTGGCGCAGTTCCACGCGCTGCCAGGGAATTTCCATGCTGATCTTGTGCCCATTGAATTCAAAAATACGGCTGCCCAGCACTTCATCACACACATATGCCAGCATCCGTTCTGTGAGGTTCATGACCTTCTCATAATCGGCATATGCCATATAGAATTCCAGTTGGGTGAACTCCGGATTATGTTTGAAGGATACTCCCTCGTTGCGAAAATCACGCCCGATTTCATAAACGCGGTCGAATCCACCAACCAGCAAGCGTTTCAGATAAAGCTCGAAAGAAATTCGCAGGAACAAGTTCTGGTGGAGCTGATTGTGATAAGTGGCAAACGGACGAGCGGCTGCCCCCCCATAGATCGGCTGCAAGATAGGAGTTTCTACTTCAATGAAGTCTTGCTGGTCCAGAAAGTGTTGTAAAGCGCGTATAATGGCAGTGCGGGTGCGGAAGATCTCTCTCACCTCGGAATTCACTGCCAGATCGGCGTAACGCTGCCGGTAGCGATTTTCAGGGTCGCTGAGGGTGGCATGCCGGACTACTTCACCATCCACGACCTCATCTTTGGCAGCCGGCAGAGGCGTGATGGCTTTGGCAAGCATCTTGTATTCATTTACCAGGATGGTGATCTCTCCGGTGCGGGAGCGCATCAGGGAACCTTTTGCCTGGATGAAATCTCCCAGGTCAAAGAGATCGGCGAACTTCTTGAGATTTTCCTCGCCGATCTCGTTCACTCGCAGCATCAACTGAATCCGAGCACTGCCGTCTTCGATGTGGCAGAAAGCCAGTTTTCCCATGGTGCGTTTGGAGCGGATCCTTCCCGCAACGGTTACTTCAGGAGGAGAGGTCGGTGTATCCTTGTGGTCTTCAACCGATTCGAAGATCGCGAGTGCATCTTTGATAAAGTGGGTGACTTCATTGCGGGTCGGATATGGTTCAATGTTCTCCGCCCGCATTTGTTCGATTTTACTCAGTCGTATTTTTTCCAGATCGTTTAATTCCATTAATAAATCCTTTATTTTAATTAAAAAAGCCCCGCATTCCTGGACGGAGCGGGGCTTGATTTTAATGCTCCGGTGTCAGGCGATTTCAAGTATTTTAACCTTAAATGAACCATCGGGGGCATGTACTTCTACCTGATCTCCGGCTTTGTGACCCATCAACGCTTTCCCTAAAGGAGATTCATTGGAGATCTTGCCCTCAACAGGTTGTGCCTCGGCAGGACCGACCAGAAAGTATTCTTCGCTTTTCTTGCTGCCAGATTCCTGGATGACCACCTTTGAACCAAGTTGGATCGCTTCGGCTTTTTTGGGTGATTCGATGATGCGCGCTGTAGCCAGCAGTCCTTCTAAATCTTTAATGCGTCCCTCAATAAAAGCCTGCTCGTTCTTGGCAGCTTCATATTCGGCATTTTCAACCAGATCTTCTCCAAAAGCAGCTTCGCGGAGTCGATCGGCTATCTCGGAACGTCGGGTTCCACGTAAATAGTCGAGTTCTTCTTGCAGTTTTGCATAACCCTCTTTGGTTAAAAATGTATTTGCCATCTTAATTTCCTTTTTTTTGAGCATGCTGACCTGTGATTTAAAGGAGTTGGTATCTGGAATGAAAACCACCCCCCAAGGAGTGTTTTCTTCTTTAAATTCAAAGTCAAAAGGGATTTTGTAATGTCGCCTATCTTACCATATTTTAGTAGAGCACACAAGATACCCTATTTTATATGCTCTTATGAACTATATTCGAAGCCTTTTTGCAGTGCCACAATATTGAGAGCTACCAGGTCGTTTTTCTTGCCTTCCAGGCTCATTTTGAGGGCGTTTTCCATTTCAACCTGTCCAAAATAATTGGAAGCTTTGATCAAGGCTCCCAGTAGAACAATATTGGTAAGCCGTTTATCACCGATCTCTTCCGCGATCTCGGTCGCTGGCAAACAAACCGTATGGATATCTTTGCGTTTCACGTCTCGATTGGTCATGGATGTGTTCACAATAAGGTACCCATCCTTCTCGACCAGATTCTCATATTTATCTAGAGAAGGTTGGTTCATCACGATGGCACTCTTGGGATTGCGAACCTGCGGAGAACCGATCTCCTCATCGGAAAATACTACCGAGCAATTTGCGGTGCCTCCGCGCATCTCGGGTCCATAGGAGGGGAACCAGGTTACTTCCATGCCTAATTCAAGGGCGGCATGGGCAAGCACTTTCCCCGTAAATAACACTCCCTGTCCGCCAAATCCTGCAATCACGGTTTCATTTTGCATGTTCGTTCTCCTCTTAGAATTTCAGATCTTTCAACGCCGGGTGAACTTTATAATCTCCCAAGGGATAGTAAGGGATCATATTTTCTTCCAGCCAATGGGTAGCATCCACCGGACTGAGGTGCCAGTTAGTGGGGCAGGTGGAAAGCAGTTCCACCATTGAAAAACCTAGCCCGCGCACCTGAGTTTCAAATGCGGTGCGGATGGCTTTTTTAGCCAGGCGAATGTTCTTGGGATCATGCAAACTGCGGCGGGCGATATAACCGGCTCCGTCCAGGGTCGCCAGCATCTCGCTGGCACGAATAGGATAACCAGCTTGTTCGACGTCGCGTCCTTTGGGCGAAGAGGTGGTTTTCTGCCCTGGCAGGGTGGTAGGTGCCATCTGCCCGCCTGTCATGCCGTAATTGGCATTATTAATAAAAATAACGGTAATGTTCTCACCACGCGCTGCCGCATGCGTGATCTCCCCGGTGCCGATCGAGATCATATCACCATCTCCCTGGTAGGTGAGCACAATGCGGTCGGGATGCACACGCTTGATGCCGGTTGCCATGGCTGGCGCACGACCATGCGGTGCCTCGACAAAGTCGAAATCGAAATAATTATAGGTAAAGACCGAGCAGCCCACCGAGGCAACTCCGATGCTGTTCTGGCGCAAGTTCATCTCATCCATCACTTCTGCTACCAGGCGGTGTGCCACACCATGTGTACAACCCGGGCAGTAATGGGTGGTAGTGTCCAATAGAGCTTCAGGATGCTGATAAATGACCTGCATGTTATCAGTATTTGTGGTCGTCATTTTCCTTACTCCTCTGCAATGATTCTATCCAATTTAGCCAGCCAGCGATCGCGCGGATGACCTTCAGTTTGCCATCCTTCCGCATGCAGGCGTTTGATCTCACGCAATATCTCGTCCGGGAAAGGCATGATACCGCCCATGCGCCCGTAAAATTCCACCGGAACGCGTCCCTGTGAAGCCAGCAGCACATCATCCAGCATCATGCCGGAATTCATTTCCACTACAAAAAGTCCCTGTAGTTTTTGCGATAGTTCGAAAATTTGCTTTTTGGGGAAGGGGCTTAAACTGATTGGGCGGAACAGACCTACCGGAATGCCTTCGGCACGGGCTGCGCGGACAGCCGATAATGCCACCCGACCGGCAGACCCAAATCCAACCACGGCAAATTTGGCATCTTCCATGAAATATTCTTTGTAACGGATTTCGTTTTTCTCGATCACTTGCCAGTTTTTCATCATGCGCAGGTTCGTTATTTCCTGTGCTTTCGGGTCTAAATAAATGGATGTCAGCACATTGCGGTCGCGTTTTCCTTCCATGCCGGAAGTCGACCAGGCAGGCCATTCTTTGCGCACCTCTTTCATGGGGGGCATTTCTGCCGGCTCCATCATCTGCCCGATGCTGCCATCCACCATGACGATGCCAATGGTGCGGTATTTATCGGCGATGTCAAACATTTCATAAACTGTATCCACGGTTTCCTGGATGCCGGAGGGTGCAAAGACGATGGGATGGTAATCCCCATGCCCGCCACCGTGCACGATCTGGTTGTAGTCACCCTGAGCAGGGGCAATATTGCCCAGCCCCGGTCCGCCACGCACCACATCCACCAGTACCATGGGGATCTCGGTACCGGCGATATACGATAATCCTTCCATCATCAGGGAGGTTCCGGGGCTGGAGGTGGAGGTCATAGTACGCGCACCGGCACAAGCTGCTCCGTAAACCATGTTGATGGCGCCCAATTCGCTCTCTGCCTGCAAGAAGGCTCTGCCTAATTCGGGCATACGCCATGAAAGATATTCCAATGCTTCCGTTTGCGGAGTGATGGGGTATCCGAAATATGCCTGCAGCCCTGCTCGAACGGCCGCTTCTGCTATTGCTTCGTTTCCCTTCCAGAGTTCTCTTGTCATGGGATCCTCCTATGCGATGCTTTCTTTTTCAGCTCGTTTTTCACGGTAAACCGTGATGGCGGCTTCAGGGCAAACCACTGCGCAGGTTCCACAGCCGGTGCAGCCATCTTTATATAAGTGAGCGGGATGAAATCCGCGTGGGGTGATGTGTTCGTTATCCAGTGCGATGACCTGCACGGGGCAGTTTACGATGCATAGTTCACAGGCTTTACATAGATTTTCATCAACAACGATCGTTCCGGTAAGAGGCATTTGAAATCTCCTTGTGAAAATATGAGTAATAAGAACCAAAAAGGGTTATTACCAGCTGGTATTGTATTATACAGGAAAGTGATACTGGTAGTGATACCCATCCCACGGAGGATTAACGAATGACCCTTTGCAGGGATCAGCTTCCCAACCATTCCACCAGCATACTTTCGCCCTGTCCAACCCCTACACATAGCGTTGCCAGACCGTAGAGGGGCCGGGGTTGGTTTTTGGCACGACGACCCATCTCATGGATCAGGGTAGTGAGAATGCGCGCTCCTGAGCAACCCAAGGGATGCCCAAGGGCAATAGCGCCGCCATTGACATTGGTGATGTCAGTGTCAAGTTGCAACTCTTGCATCACTGCCAGTGATTGCGCAGCAAAAGCTTCATTTAATTCGACCAAACCGATCTGCTCCAGTTTTATCCCGCTTCGTTGTAATAATTTTTGGGTAGCCGGCACAGGACCGATGCCCATCACGCGTGGATCAACGCCGGCGGCGGCGCTGGCGATCACCCGTGCCAGGGGTTTTAATCCCAGGGTTTGGGCTTTTTGCTCGCTCATCAGCAGCAGCGCTGCCGCACCGTCATTCAACCCGGAGGAATTCCCCGCGGTCACCGTGCCATCAGGTTTGAAAGCGGGCTTCAGCTGTGCCAGCGCCGCCAGACTGGTATCACGCCGCGGGCGTTCATCCGTATCGAAGAGGATCGGCTCTGCTTTGCGTTGTGGAATGCTGACAGAGGTGATCTCTGCTCTGAATTTACCGCTATCTATGGCTGCGATGGCGCGTTGGTGGCTTTGCAGAGCAAAAGCATCCTGCGCTGGGCGGCTGATGTGATATTGCTCTGCCAGGTTTTCGGCGGTTTCACCTAACCCGATGGTGTAGCCTTTTTTGACGAAAGCGGGATGCGGGTAGCGCCAACCCAGGGTGGTATCCCACAGAGTGGTATGCCCCAATGGGAATGCGCGTTCGGCTTTGGGTAGCGAGTAGGGAGCGCGCGACATGCTTTCCACTCCACCTGCGATGAACACTCCTCCTTCACCGCACCGGATGGCACGCGCTGCCATATTGACCGATGTCAACCCGGAGGCACACAGGCGGTTGAAGGTCACCCCGGCGGTCTCGATGGGTAGTCCTGCCAGCAGGGCAGCCATGCGGGCAATATCGCGGTTGTCTTCCCCTGCCTGGTTGGCACAACCCAAATATACCTCTTCGATCAGAACCGGATCGATTTTTGTTCTTTGTAATAAGGCACGGATGGTGTGCGCTGCCAGGTCATCCGGGCGCACGCCCGATAGGGCTCCGCCTAAATTTCCGATGGGGGTGCGGATGGCATCGATGATGACGGCAGATGCAGATGGTTTCATAAATTTTTCCTTGAGCTGAATTAATATCCATTGTATAAACAAAAAATGATTTATTGCAAGGATTTTCTGTCCCAATATTAAAATTAGAAAAGTAATTTTATTCGTAAATTGATAAAAAAAAGAGAAATAAGCGTTTTTTGCTTATTTCTCTTTTTAATCGCTTGGAATTGCCGATTAGGCTAATTCGACCACTGCGCCGGCAGCTTCCAGTTTGGATTTTGCATCGGCGGCAGCTTCTTTGCCGACCTGTTCCAATACTTTGGAACCGGCGGTCTCTGCCATGGCTTTGGCTTCGACCAATCCGAGATTGGTGATCTGGCGGATGGCTTTGATGACTTCGATCTTCTTGGGACCGGCATCTTTGATGATGACATCAAATTCGGTCTTTTCCTCTGCGGCTTCGGCGGCTGCGCCACCATTACCGGCAACGGCTGCTACGGCAACCGGAGCGGCTGCGGAAACGCCCCATTCCTCTTCCAAAGTCTTCACTAATTCGGCTGCTTCCAGCACGGTTAATTTGCCGAGTTCTTCAGCAAGTTTCTTGATATCTGCCATTTGTAATACTCCTTAAATTCCTTGATTTTTTGTTTCTATCCAGCTAGGCTGCCGGAGCAGCTTGTTTTTCCGAATATGCTTTAAGCACTGCAGCCAGCCCGCGGGCGGGTTCCGAAATGGTGCGCAACAGTTGTGTGGCGGGGGTGTTGATGAGTGCCAGTAATTGTGCGCGTACCTGATCACGCGAGGGCAGTTCAGCCAGCATGACGATCTGCTTGGTATCGATGGCTTCTTTATCCAGATAGCCGCCCTTGAACGCAAAGAATTTGTCATCCGTGATGGATTTGTTGAGGATCTTTGCCATCGCGGGTGCATCTTCAAAAGCAAAGCCCACTATGGAAGAATCGTTGAAAATTCCGGTGTCTTTGTACCCGGCTTTTTCAAGAGCGATCTTCATCAAGGTGTTCTTTACCACGTGCAGTTCGCCGCCGATTTCTCGTGCAGAGGCTCGTACCGCGTCAATACTGTTCATGTTCATATTGGAATAGGTCATGACAAAAATAGCGCGGCTGTCCTTGAGCCAGTTTTCATATTGCCCGATCAGTGCTCGTTTCTCTTCTTTTGTAAAAGCCAATGAAAGTACCTCCTTTCAAAAAAATAATCTCTGCCGACATTGCTCAGGCAGAGATTACCTCTGTTCGTAAAAAGTGTTCTTTTCACTTCACCTGAGCAGGATATTAAGCCATTTCTGGCACCGGCTGTCTTGGGTGATAGATACCTATCGAAACGGTATTATATCATTCTTCGTGTTCCATGGAAAGAGCACGGTTCACATCTACTTTTATTCCGGGACCCATGGTTGAGGTGACGGTGATCTTGCGGATGAACGAGCCCTTGGCGGCGGATGGTTTGGCTTTCTTGAGGGCGCTCATCAGCGCAGCCATGTTCTCGGTCAGTTTATCAATACTAAACGAAACCTTTCCCAGGGGGACGTGAATATTGGCGGTCTTATCCAGACGGAATTCAACACGACCGGCTTTGGCTTCATTGATCGCCTGCGGCAGATCTTCGCCTTTTACAACGGTGCCGGCTTTGGGGTTCGGCATCAATCCGCGAGGACCGAGCACACGACCCAATTTACCTGCCATTCCCATGGTTTCCGGGGTGGCGATCGCTACATCAAAATCGGTTTAACCATCCTGAATCTTCTTGATCCATTCATCATCGTCGGCAACCACATCCGCTCCGGCTTCGCGGGCGGTGTTGGCTGCTTCACCCTGCGCAAAAACCAGTACGCGCACGGTCTTTCCCAATCCATTGGGCAGCACAACGGTGCTGCGGATCTGTTGGTCAGCCTGACGGGGATCAAGACCAGTGCGTAAATGTACCTCAACGGTCGAATCGAATTTGGTGTAGGCTGTATCTTTTACCAACTGTAACGCTTCTTGGGGAGACAGCGCCGCCTCTTGATCGACCCTGGTTTTTGCTTCTAAATATTTTTTTCCGTGTTTTGCCATCATTACTCCTTCGTGGTGTTGGCGGGTAATAGTCTTACCCTCCCACAAATTGATTAATCTTTGATCGTGATTCCCATATTGCGAGCAGTGCCTTCGATCTGGCGCATCGCATTTTCGATATCGTTGGCATTCATATCCTTCATCTTGATCTCGGCGATCTCACGTACTTTATCGCGCGAGATGCTGCCAACCTTGTTGCGATTGGGCATATCGGAACCTTTTTCAACACCGGCAGCCTTTTTGATAAGTTCGGCGGTGGGTGGTGATTTGAGGATGAAGGTGAAAGATCCGTCCATGAAAACGGTAATTTCTGCGGGGATGATCTCACCGATCTTGTTTTGCGTTCTGGCGTTGTATTCTTTGCAGAACTGCATGATGTTGATCCCATGACCAGCCAGTGCCGGACCGATGGGGGGTGCCGGATTTGCTTTTCCGGCTGGGACGTTCAGTTTTACGATTGCTTTTACTTTCTTAGCCACAGCTTTTCTCCTTAAGTGGTTTTAGCGGGTGAATTGGGTCACCCTCCCACAACAACCTCCATGCCGGAGGAAGTCTACGCTTTTTCCACCTGCAAAAAGTCCAATTCAACAGGTGTCTCTCGACCGAAGAAGTTTACCATCACTACCACCTTTGCGCGGTCCACATCGATCTCGGATACATGCCCTTGGAAATCGTTGAACGGACCATCGATAATGCGCACACGTTCCCCTTCGCGGAAGCTGTATTTCACGTGCGGTGCTTCGGCTTCCATGCGCTTGAGGATGTGCTGTACCTCTTCAGGTCGCAGGGGGGTGGGGTCATTGCCCATACCTACAAATCCGGTTACTCCGGGCGTATTGCGTACCACAAACCAGGTTTCTTCGGTCAGGATCATATTGACCAGTACATAGCCGGGGAAAACGTGTCGTTCAATGGAACGCCGTTTTCCTTCCCGAACTTCGATCTCTTCTTGAGTTGGGATGACCACGTCAAAAATGCGGTCCTTCATGCCCATAGTTTCAATGCGCTGCTCCAGATTGTAGCGAACTTTTTTCTCATAACCCGAATAGCAGTGGATAACATACCAGGCACGATCATCGTCATGTTCTGAAATATCGATCGAATGCTGTGCCGATGATTCTTCCTCGATGTCAGCGGATTCATCTGAAGAAGAGGGGGCAAGATCATCCGAAGCTTCGTCTTCCGATGCGTTTAATTGCTCCGAAGATGCAGCATCTGCTTCAGAAACGGGTTCTTCAGGTTCGATATTCTCTTGTTCGTTAAACTCTTCTTCGTTTGCCATTATTTACCTCTCTTTGACCGTTACCGGTAATCCAATACAAAAATTAGGAAAGGATAAGGGCGATCAATCTTGTGAAAGCGGAATCCAGTGTGGCAAGCAGTGACCCGACTAATACAATGACCAGCAGAACGATCTTGGTAGTTTGCCAGGCTTCTTTTTTGGTCGGCCAGGTGACTTTACGCAGCTCACCCGTGGTCTCTCGCCACCAGCGTGCGATGCCGTTTTCTTTCTTTGTCTTCGGTTTTTCAGTTTTGCTAGGCATGTAGCAACTCCTTTTTTATGTCTAAAACGACGCCCACAGTGCTGGCGTCGCTTTTTTGTAAGGCAGGCCAGGCAGGAATCGAACCCACAACCTCCTGTTTTGGAGACAGGCGCTCTGCCTAATTGAGCTACTGGCCTGTAAAAAGTGCGGGTGCAACAGATTATCGCATCACACCCGCATTGTAAACCGCTTTTTACTTTGTTTCACGGTGCATTGTATGTTTTTTGCAGCGTTTACAGTACTTTTCTAGCTCCATGCGACCAGGGTCGTTTCGTCGGTTCTTTTCCGTTGTATAGTTTCTTTCTTTACATTCCGTGCATTCCAGTGTGATTACTGGACGGACATCTTTTTTCTTTGCCATTCTATATTATCCCAGACGGATCTGGTTTACTCCAAGATTTCAGTGATAACACCAGCGCCAACGGTGAGACCGCCTTCGCGGATAGCGAAGTCAGAACCCTGTTCGAGGGCAA
>JAAZOK010000046.1 GCA_012797815.1 Chloroflexota bacterium
AGCCGCATGTGTTGCCGAATGCCAGTGACGACTTTGATGGGGAACAGGTCACCATCTGGTTGACAAAGAAAAGCTAAAAATAACAAGAGAGACCGACCAAACTGGTCGGTCTTTTCTTTATTGCATATCCCGGTTGAAATGCGGGACTTCAGCGGGTAATTCGAAACTTATCTCCACCAATCCCGCATACCTGCCGTTTTCGAAGTAGGGTGCTTGGAACACCATTTTCTTAATACCATTTTTCTGGACGGTGTAGATGTTGGGGCTTTTGCCTGCCTGGATTTTCCCGATCTTTTCCTGCGAAAGATGGGAGTGGCAGTCCAACAGATCCTTCCCGATCAAGGCTTTGCCACCATCTTTGGAAAAAAGATCTGCGGCTTTTTGATTCATCTCAATAATCATGTTTTCTCTATCCGTGACGGTAACGGCAGCCGGTAATTCTTCACGCCAATTGACTGTTTTCATGCTTGCTCCTCAATTTCTGTGTAGTGTATCTGGATCAGGTACATTGTAATCAATTATGAAAGGCGAATAAGGTTCTGTTAGACTGAAATGCATTTTTCTATTACAATCAAATGATATGACTCTGGAGAAATCATTTGAAAAAGATCATTAAATCCTATCTGTTCTTATTAATCCTGGCAGGCGTCATCATCATCCTGGATCAATATACCAAGAATCTCGTGCGGGCGAATCTGAATTACGGGGAAGTCTGGACACCCTGGGAATGGCTGATGCCCTATGCTCGGGTTGTCCACTGGTATAACACAGGAGTTGCCTTTGGAATGTTCCAGGGGATGGGTTTGCTTTTCACTTTCCTCCCGCTGGTTGTGGTTATTCTGATCCTGATTTTCTACAGCCGTTTGGCAGGAGAAAATTGGTGGTTGCGCGTCGCGATCGGACTGGAATTAGGGGGTGCAATCGGGAATCTGATCGACCGCATTATGATCGGACATGTAACGGACTTTATATCGGTTGGTAATTTTGCTGTTTTTAATGTGGCTGATGCTTCCATCACGGTCGGAGTAGCGGTGATGCTCATTGCCTTGTGGCAGGAAGAGAAGAAGAATTCTCCAAAATCCGCATAAATCTATGGCAGAACAGGATCGAACTTTTATCATTAAATTCGATAATAAGACACCAGAACGCCTGGATAAATATCTGGCGGAACAATTAAGCGACTTATCACGCTCCAGGATCCAGGACCTTATTCGAGGCGGTTATATTCGAGTAGACGGCGAGACGATCGACAAAGTAAGCACCTTACTACCGTCACCGTGTTCTATTTCGATTACTATTCCTCCGGCACAGCCGTCACACATCATTCCTGAAGCTATCCCGCTTGATATCCTTTACGAAGATGAGAATGTAATCGTGGTGAACAAACCGGCGGGATTGGTGGTACATCCTTCGAACGGACACCAGAGCGGAACGCTGGTGCATGCGCTACTGGCACATGCACCCTTCTTGCAGGGGATCGGCGGCGTGCAAAGACCCGGCATTGTGCATCGGCTTGACCGTGACACCTCCGGTGTTTTGTTGGTGGCAAAAAATGAAAAGACCCATCGTTATCTGCAGGAACAATTCAAATCCAGAGCCGTGAACAAGATTTACGTGGCATTGGTGGATGGGCATCCTCCCACGCCAACCGGCAGAATTGAAACCGGTATCCAGCGGGATCCGACCCAACGGAAGAAAATGGCGATTGCCTACAGTGGAAGAGGGCGCGTGGCGGTTTCAGAATATAAAACGATACGTTCGTTTAAAAATCATACCCTGCTCGAAGTGAAAATATTCACCGGACGTACCCATCAAATCCGAGTACAGATGGCATACCTGGGCTGCCCGGTGGTGGCAGATACCGTATATGGACACAAACATCCTTCGCTGCCGCTCCATCGCCAATTCCTGCACGCTCGATCCGTTCGCATCCGGCTGCCCGGTCGCAGCGAACCCATGGAATTCAGTGCCCCATTGCCGGATGACCTGCAACAAACCCTTGACGAACTTACCTGATGGAGGCTCTTATGGAAAATAAAATGAAATACATCGACCTGCGTTCCGATACGGTGACCATCCCTACGGATGAAATGCGTGCGGCTATGGCGGCAGCAGAAGTAGGAGATGATGTCTATGGAGAAGATCCGACGGTCAACCAATTGGAATCGAAAGCAGCAGCATTGGTGGATATGGAGCGGGGGTTATTCGTAACCTCCGGTACGATGGGCAATCTGCTGGCAATTCTGACCACCTGCCAGCGGGGGGATGAAGTGATCATGGGGCAATATGGACATACCTTTTTACATGAGGTGGGTGGTATGTCTGCATTGGGGGGCATATTTGCCAATACCCTTCCCAACCAGAAAGATGGCACGCTGGACCTGGAAATGATCTCGCAAGCTGTGCGGGGAACCGACATCCACGAACCGTGCACTAAAATGGTCATCATAGAGAATACCCAAAATCAGTGTGGTGGTCTGGTAATCTCATCCGGCTACATGCAGGAGTTGAGTATCCTGGCGAAAAAGAAAGGTCTTGCCCTGCATATTGATGGAGCGCGTATTTTCAATGCTGCCGCGACGCTGGATTGTCCTGTCGACAGATTAACTGCCATGGCAGATTCGGTCACTTTTTGTTTAAGTAAGGGATTATGCGCTCCGGTTGGCTCGGTTTTGTGCGGGTCAGAGGATTTTATCTCGAAAGCTCGTCGTTTGAGAAAAATGCTGGGAGGTGGAATGCGCCAGGCAGGAATATTAGCTGCAGCCGGAATTGTGGCATTAGACAGGATGACGAAACGGTTGGGAGAAGATCACTTGCGCGCTGCCCATCTGGCAGATGCCATCTCCAAGATCCCGGGATTCTCTCTTTCCAAAGGAAAACCTCAATCCAACATGGTCTTCTTACAGGTGGCGGACGATATCTTCCCCGATCTCGATATGTTGAAGGAAAAATTGAAAGAAGAAAGGATTTTGATCGGTTTTTCCGGTGAACGTGAGATTCGCCTGGTGACCCATTATTGGATACGCGACGAAGATGTGAATCATATCATCAAGACCTGGGAAAATCTGGTCGGTTGATTGCCTTCCCAGCAAGTGGTATTTGCTTGTTATAATCTGATTTCAATAAAGAGGTGAAAGCATGAGTGAATTTATTACGGTAGAACAGATCAATGCAGCGGTAGATGCAATCCATAAAAGAACGAAGCAAAGTCCCCAGGTTGGTTTGATCCTGGGATCTGGATTGGGTGATCTCGCCGAATCTGTAAAACCGGCTGATTTCATCGATTACAAAGATATTCCGGGTTGGCCTGTTTCAACCATACAAGGACATAAAGGGCGCCTGGTGATCGGGGATCTGGAAGGTACCACTGTGTTGATCATGCAGGGACGGGCTCATTATTATGAAGGATATCCCATCAGTCAGATTGGTTTCCCGATCCGCGTGATGAAAAAATTAGGCATTGAAAAATTGATCGTTACCAACGCAGCCGGAGCAATCAATCCTGAGTACAATCCGGGAGATGTGATGATCATTACCGATCATTTATCATTGATGGCCATGGGTGGTGAAAATCCGCTACGTGGTCCTAACCTGGACGAATTTGGCCCGCGTTTTCCGGATATGAGCCGCTGTTATGATGAAAAATTGATCGAACAGACCGAAGCGGTTAGCAATGCGAAAAGTATTAGTTTTCACAAAGGTGTGTATGTCTGTCTGGCAGGACCCTCATTTGAAACTCCTGCTGATCTCCGCTTTTTGCGATCGATCGGGGCAGATGCGGTAGGCATGTCCACTGTTCCGGAGGTCATCGTGGCGGTACATTCCGGCATTCAGGTATTGGGATTTTCTGGTATCAGCAATAAAGCGAATCTGGACGGCAGTACTGTTACCACCCATGAAGAGGTCCTGCAAGCCGGAAAAGCGATCGCTCCAAAACTGGAGACTATCATTCGAGGTTTATTGGCGAAAATGTAATGGGATAATCCCATTCCAGGTGTGAACATGATCGAGCTATTAAAATTCCTGAAGGAATTTGAAGGGGGCATCTATTTACTATTGCTTGTTTTGGCATTAGTGCTGGGAGGGCGTTTAATAAGCGCGCTCCAGTTAAAACGAAAGTCGGCCTTCAGTCTGGAAAAGGAGGTGGTTCAAAAAAAGATCAATTCCACCACCGCGTTCCTGGCGATCATCCTGGTTCTATTTGTGGGGCAGTTAACCTTGGTTTCGGTGGCATCTGCGCGCTACCCCGGACTTTATACATTGACAACTCCCACTGTGGGAATTCTACCAACCCCAACGGATATGTTTCAGGCGATGTTGCAAATGGAAGCAACCCCCGAAGGATTGGAGCAAACACAAACTGCAGTAGCGATGACAGGCTGTATTCCCGGTCAGATTGAATGGCTTTCCCCGGTATCAGGGGATGAAGTGAGTGGGTCGGTTCCTTTGTCGGGAACCATTAACGTTCCTAATATGGGGTTTTATAAATATGAATATCGTTTGAAGGGACGCGAAGAATGGATCCCGATCGCGGCTGGAAACAAGGTGGTGATCGAAAGCGCACTGGGTGGGAACTGGAACACAGAACAGCTTCAACCGGGGTTGTATGAATTGCGTATCGTTGTTTCGGATAATCAAAATAACCTCTTTCAACCGTGTGTAATTGAGGTTAAAGTTGTATTATGAAAGAGAGGTTTTGATTTGGCAGAGGTTATGATCCGCCCGGCAGTATCTCCCGACTTTACAATCCTGTCCAGTTTTAAGCATGCTATTGAGACCCAAACCGTGTGGCAGATGGATCAGGATAGCGGTGAAAAAGAAATAGCGGTCCACTTCAGGGAGATGAAACTTCCGCGTTTAATGAAATTATCTTATCCACGTTCTACCAATAATTTGCTTGAGCGCTGGAAAGAACTCTCCGTTTTGCTGGTTGCCTGTGTAGATAATGTGCCTATCGGCTATATTTCATCATCTTCCATTCAGACCACTTCTAATGTATGGATCAAGGACCTGGTAGTGCATGAGCGGTGGCGCAGACAGGGGGTGGCGACATCTCTGATCAAAGCCATGATGGAATGGGGTGAAGAGCGTGGGCTCAAGCGAATCACCCTGGAAATGAGTTCCAAGAACTATCCTGCCATTTCTATGGCACACAAGCTGGGGTTTGAATTTTGTGGATATAACGATTATTTTTATGAAAATAATGACATCGCGGTTTTCTTTGCGCGATTGATCAGATAACGTGATGGGGAATTGGAATGAATAGTATAAATTCGATCAATGGATTGACTGCCTTTTTCAAAACCACCAGCGATGTGGTAACTGCTGGTCTGGCAGTGACCACGTTTTCCTTATTTTTATATTCCTTGACTTTTAAAATTCGTGATCGATTAACCAATATATTCTCCGTGATTCTTCTGCTCTTGATCTTGGTATTTGGGGCAGATGCTTTTGGATCCGTCATTACGGATGAAAATGTCCTATTATCGATTCTGAAAGTGCACTGGATTGGTTTGATCTTCATCCCTACACTATATTTCATTTTTTCCGACGCACTGCTGGCGATGACCGGGAAACCCAGTATGGGAAAACGAAAGATCATCGGAATTTTTATGTTGTTCATCAGTGCCGGACTTTCTGTCTTGCTCTTGCGAAATGAATTGTTGGGGGACCTGGTAATGAATCAGGCGCCTGCACCTTTCTTCCGTAGAACATTTGCCATGAATCTATATCTGGCGTTTTTCTTTATTTCGATCGCTTTTTCGGTCTATAATTTTTTCCGCGCTATTAAACGGACCAATTCTCCAACCAGTAAACGAAGGATGATCTATCTGGTAGGAAGCGCTCTGGGCTTGCTCTCAGGATTATTCCCTTACTTTGTTTTCGAAGAATCCATCAGATTCTTCAGTTCAGTGACCTTTTGGTTCGTATCCACTATCCTCTACATGGGAAGCTGGACGTTCATCATCGGTATGACGTATGCTATTTCCTTTTTTGGCTTTTCGATCCCGGATAGGGAAATCAAAAAGCGCATTCTTCACTGGTTTTTCCGTGGACCATTGACAGCCAGTTTAACGCTGGGAATCACCACGCTTATCCGCCGCACCGGTGTGATGCTGGGCAAAGACCTTGCCATATTGGAGATTCTGGCGATGGTAGCTGCCATTGTCTTGTTCGAACATCTCTATACCCTGTTCTTTCCAAAATTGGAGAGGATTCTTTTCCGCGGGAAGGATCTGGAAGAATTAAAAAGGATTCACTCCCTGGAAGAGAGACTATTCACGAAAAATGATTTCAACCAGTTCGCTGAGATCATCCTGGCAAATCTTTGTGATCGTCTACGAGCCATTAGTGCTGTTCTATTTCTTAAACCGAATGGAGAGCTTGAAACAGTGATCAAGCTGGGTGATGTGAGTGAGATCATTGCGAAGGCGGCAAAAATCGAGGAAGTGCTGGACCAGAAGGCTGGCGATAAATTATTCATCCATACCAATGGTTTAGTGTTACTCCCGATCAAAAACCATGACGATACGGAAAGCGCCAAAAGAAACCTGGGATTCATTGTTCTTGATCACATCCATGAACCAAAGGGGGATGCGGAGCAGAATCGCGCTATCCAATTGATGTTACTTCGATTGCGCACGGCTATCATTGATTATCAACAGCAACAGAAAATATTGACCTCCTTGGACGTTTTAACTCCGCAGATGGATGAGATGCAAAATTTGTTGGCAGCCGGTCGTTTTGTGGATATGAATGCAGAAATCAACCTTGAAAATGAAGATCTGCTGAATAAATGGACCAAAGATGCTCTTTCTCACTTATGGGGCGGACCGAAACTAAGTAGTAATGTATTGCTGCAATTGAACATTGTTCAGAAGAAAGCGGATGAAAATGGTGATACATTAACAAAAACCCTGCGTGCGATATTGCAATCTGCCATTAATTCACTGAAACCGCAGGGAGAAAGACAATATACAAATGACTGGTTGCTATATAATATCCTTGACTTCAAGTTTAATGAGAATATGAAAATGAGGGATATCGCCAAACGATTATCTCTCTCAGAAGCGGATTTATATCGAAAACAGCGTATAGCAATCGCTTCAGTCACGAAGAAGTTAGTTGAAATGGAATCAGTTTATCTGCAAGGTCTACAATAGGAGGGAAAATGGACTGGAAGAAAAATAATCAAAATCAAGATTCTGCTCCGATTCTGGATGATTCATGGTGGAATTCTCTGCTTGAAAATGCCAACAAATATCCCGGCTTTGATGGTGGTAGCCAGACAAATCTGAACGAGATGAACAATACATCGGATATAGACTGGCCACTAATGGAAAGATATTTCCATGACGATGAAATCTTGAAAGTCGAAGTGATCGGATTCAATAAGGGCGGTCTTCTGGTTAAAGGAGATCATTTCAAAGGGTTCATTCCTAATTCGCATTTGAAAGAGATATCCCGGATCCAATCAGTTTCTGAACGATATCAAGCGTTGAAGGAAGCAGTGGGGCAATTTTTAAAGGTCAAAGTGATTGAATGTGA
>JAAZOK010000169.1 GCA_012797815.1 Chloroflexota bacterium
AAGCATCACCTGTCAGGATGGAAGCGCCAGCATCACACAAAATGACCACCGACGAGGGATAGATATCCTGTTACAGCGCAGCATCCCTGTCCAATTTCATGGTGCTTTTCGTCTCAACATCACCATCACTTCTTCTAAAGCAAATGGTTTGGATATGGACCAGAACCAATATGGCATCCTGCTGCAAGATCAAACCGGGACTCAGTATGCTTTTCGATTGCACGGGCAGTACTATGCCTTGGAACGCTGGGATGAGAAAAATGAAATCCTCTTCAATGAAACCTATTCCCCCTACCTCTTTTCCGGTGAACAGGAAAACCACATCCAGTTTTATTGCATAGAGGATAGCTGTGATGTGGTTTTCAACGGGCAACGGAGCGCTCGTTATCCATTACCCCTAGAGGGAGTCAGCGCGGTCGGTATCTTCGCCGCTTCGGATTGGGACCAACGCTTTGGGAATGTTCAGTTCAGCACTTTCACGATTGAAGACCGCTCCGCTTCCGATGACACAACCCAACCTATCCACATCATCGATGATCTGCACGCCGATCGTGGTAGATTTACCAGTACCACCCTTAGTGGCGCATTCAATCATTTCGCAGAAGATGGTTTCCATTTTTCCTCCCTTGTCCCCTATGGTTATTACGCCGCTAAGAGTGAACCTGCTCTGGCAAATGTTTCGGTGAGTGCCGTGGTGCAGATGGACATCGATCCCAGCAGCAGTTCGAGCCGTTATGCCGGATTGGTCTGTCGTTCCAGCCAGGACGGCATGGTTATGGCAGTCATCCGGGCAGATGGCACCTACTCCATCTTCAGGGATACCCCGCGCCAACCCTTCGCACTGCTGGCGGAAAGGCACTCGCATGCCATCCGGATCGGAGCGGTGGATAATTCTCTCCGGTTGGAGTGTAACGGGGACCAGATCAACTTCAGCATCAACGGGATCCAGGTCGAATCCCTGACCGACACACGCTATGGATTACATTTCGGGCGAGCAGGCTTATATACCAAAGCAGGCGGGGAACCGGACCCGGATGCGATCATTTTCAAAGATCTGGTGATCGAGGAAGAGAGATAGTTCTTGCTTATTGCTGCTGGCTGGCCTGCTTCCATAAATGGTCGAGCACCTGTAAAAATGTCTTGCTGCGCTCTTCCCAGGCTTGTTCACTGATATGAAAGCCATCGCGATAGGGATCGATGCCATTATCCGCCAGAGGCTGGGCGGCTGCCCACCAATTCCATAGCGGCAGGTCATACGCATAAGCCAGTTCGGCGACAGTGAGATTGATGGAATTATCCTTTTCAACATTGTCGGCTTTGGTCGCCAGGATAGGTACCGCGCCTTGCGAGATGGTGTATTCAATGATGCGTCGCAGGTACTGTTCATATAGACCGGGCGTACGTCCGTTAAAGGGAAACTCCAAGCTGATCAGCACAAAACTGGGATGAGCGATGCGCAGTTCACATTCCATGGGCGTTTCATCCGGCTGGCAGAACTCGGGATCTGCCTGGATCTGGGTAAGGGGGGAAGCTGCCGTGAACCCGTATTGGGCGGATTGCCCATCGCGGTCGAAATAACCCTGAAAATTGGCAATGGTATCCAGATAAGGAGTGATATCCCAATCGAACTCGTAAATATCCAGATGGTCAAACTTCCACAAAAAGACCGTCTTGAGGTTCTGGCAATCGCCGATCTTAGAAAAGACGCGCGGGTCGTTGCCCATTTGCAGGCCCTGTGCATATATTGTACGAGCAGTCGTGGTGAGATCAGGAATGACCGGCCAGGTTTGCCAGTCTTCGGGCAGGGGACGTGTATCCACGGTCGCCGTAAGAGAAGGTTGCGGTGCTGGCGTATCCACCGGGTCAGCCGTTGCCTCCGTCTTAGCCGGGAGGGTATCCGCCGCTGATATCGGGGGATTCGATACCGCCACATTACCAGAACAGGAAACCAGTACGATGAGGAGAACCAGGGACATCCATTTTTTCATGCAGTGTATTTTACCAGTGAGACGGGAGTGCACTAAAACTGTATCGTGTTCAGATTCCGGTATTCTCTGGCGAGGATATCAATGAAGGCTTTAGCGACCGGGGAAATGGGGATACTGGAACGCCAGATTAATTTAACCGGGCGGATGATGTGCATGCCCGTCACCGGTAACATATGTAATTTCTGCCGTTCGCCTTCATCCACCAGTACACAACCGGGTAGCATGGCAAAGTGTTGCCCGGCGCCCACCAGACGCTTGATAGCTTCCGGTTCCCCGTATTCGGCAGTGATGGCAGGAGCAACAGCCTGCGCTGCGAAGAAATGATCCAACCAGCGGCGATATGCACTGTTAGGTGGAAAAGCGATCATGGATTGTCCGTTCAATTCCGGCAGGGTGATTTGTGTGCGAGAAAACCAGGGATGTCCTCCACCCACCATGACAAACAGTTCGGAATCACGCACGGTCACACTACGAATATCTCCGGGGATGACGGATAAATCCTCTTCGGTAAACCCAAGATCGAGGCTGCCAAGCGCAAGATCACCGATAAGGTTTTCTTCGGAATCGGTGACCAGGGATACCTTGATATTGGGATAAACACCCTGTAGTTTCTGCAGCCATTCGGGCAGCATGTACCCGGCGGTATGGACCGTGGCACCGATGCGCAGGTGTCCGTTTTCAAGGTTGGCGACCCGGGTCACCTCCCTTTCGGCATCGGCTGCCAATTTGAGCAACTGCCTGCTATAACGTTCCAGTTTTTTCCCTTCCGTGGTGACGCTTACACCGCGGTTGCCACGTTCAAACAAGCGCACACCCAACTGCTTTTCCAGGTTGTCAATATGCTGGCTGATGGAGGATTGGGTCAGGAACATAGCCTGCGCCGCTGCGCTGAAACTGCCCGCCTGCGCCACCGTATCGAAAATCTTGAGTTCATAAAGCGATAACATAGGTTTTCCTGATATCAATTTTACTGATAGTTACTATTAATATTATATCCTTGCTGCTCCCGCCAAAATCATTATATTTAACGACGTTTTAAAGAAATCAATCCAAGGAAAAACAATGCAAAATTCAACCTCTCACAAACAAGCGCGGGTGATCGTCTTCAGCACTCCCACCTGTTCATACTGCCGCATGGCAAAAAACTATTTCCGCCAGAACGGCATCCGCTTCCGTGATGTGGATGTGACCCGCGACCCGGCAGCGGCACGCGATATGGTGCGGCGCAGCGGGCAGAGTGGCGTACCGGTGATCGACATCAACGGGCATATCGTCGTGGGTTTCGACCAACCCAAGATCAAGCAATTATTAAATCTATAGCGAGGAAAAAATGAGAAAGATCGAACCATTGGGAAACCGCGTGCTGGTAAAGGTCGCGGAACATGAAAACACCACTGCCAGTGGACTGGTGTTGCCGGAAACCGCTCAAGAAAAACCACAGGAAGGTATCGTTGAAGCAGTGGGCAACGTCGAAGAAATGCTGGTCAAATTAAAAGTCGGCGATCGCATCTTATTTGCCAAATACAGTGGCGTAGAAATCAAGGAAGACGGGCAAACCTATCTGGTATTGAACGAGGACGATGTGATCGCACGCGTGCTGGATTAAAATTTCCATATACCAGCCAAGCAAAGCCATGTTCTGACATGGCTTTTTATTTTAATCATGTTAAAACCGCACAGACAGGAAAGCTCATTCCAGATCATGACTCAAGTAAATGACTTGGGTTGGCAACCGGATTTCAAAAATCTGGTATGGTTGTAGCTGAACGTTATCTCTCAAAACAAACATGATGACTACCTCAACTACATCCAATCTCAAACGGCTGGTCTCCATCGATCAATTCCGCGGACTTGCCATCATCCTCATGGCTGGTGATATTGCAGATAACAGGATTAATCGGTGTCTTGAGTGTCATCGCAATCCGGCTGGAAAAGAAACATATCCGGCTTTCGCTATAGGTATGCTATGATAATGACAAGGAGGAACACACCATGAATAAGTTCCTGTACTGGCTGCCGAGAATTTTGGGGATCGGCTTTACGATCTTTCTAAGCCTCTTCGCACTGGACGCCTTCGAAAATGGGTTAAGTATAGGAGAAATGCTGCTCGGATTTCTGATCCATATGATCCCTTCTTTCGTCCTGATCGCTATCCTGTTGATAGCATGGAAATGGGAAATACCCGGCGGTCTATTATATGTGGGTGCAGGCATCTTTTACCTGGTGATGGCGCGCGGTATGCACTGGAGCACCTACCTTTTGATCAGCGGACCCCTATTTCTCGACGGAATTCTTTTCTTCCTGCATCACTTTCTTTTCAGGAAAACACCGGCAGTATCAATATGATGGATCACTCACCCTGCGGTTCGGGTGATTGCTCCTGATATTTATCGATGAATGCCAGCGCCAACCGGGAGTCAAATTGCTGCATGGAGAGCATGTGCCCCCAGGAAGTCAGCACTACCGGCACCTCAACAGATGGCCAGGGGTAGGCAATCACCTTGTACATATTCACCTGGTCCATCACATCCTGGATCTCGCTCTTAAGGGTGATGCATTGCTGCTCTGACAACAGATCACAGTTGTACCAGAAGATGACATAGCCGTGCTCCAGATTATGGACCAAATAACCTTCAGGGTAGGTATAAGAATTGGTATCGAAGAAATTGGAAGTGAAATGCTCCGCATAATGACGCCCGGAAGTAGGCGGATCACTATTGTAAGGTCCCGGATCAGTGCCGATGGGCACATGTGATCGATCGGGCATGACGGTGACCTTCTTGCCAACAGGATTGAAATCAATGGAAGGCACAAAACTGAGGATTATGATCACAACCAGGAAGGCGCCGATCCATAAAAATGGGGAATTGCCGTTTTTTCTCTTTCGCGAGGATTTTGCCTTGGAAGTTTTCATCGATCTCCTTTGAGAGCAGATATTAATTTGATTATTTATATGTTTTTTGTCATATTAATAATATTAATGATTTATTGGAGAAATCGAGATTGGAATTGCGAAGTTCCTTTGAGGGTCTTTCCTGGGAAGGAGAACTGTCAGATAAAATCAGTCACCATAACCTCAATTTCAATAATTTGAGAGAGGCTATATAGTTCATTAGAAAAGATTTGACAGATGAAAGTAAACCTGTACAATCAAAAGGACTTTGTTCAAAAAACACCATCGAGGAGCTTCCATTGAAAAAATTCATACTCCCAATCCTGGCAGTAACACTTTTTACATTCTCTGCCTGCACCCAACCTAACAGTACAAACGAGCTTGCCACCCTCAGTGCCCGTGTGGATATGTTGAGCACCAGCGTGGCTGCGCTCGAGAAACAAAACGCCGCCATAGAGGATCCCTCATCACAAACCCAGACAGATGCGATCACACCGGACCAGCAAAATAATGACGTCCATACAAAAAAAGTAGACTATTTAAAATACAGCCAGATAGCCGATGTGCTGACATTGCTGCCTGCGGAATATAACCACCCTTTCGCAATTGAAACTCTCAGCCGTGTGATCATCGAAAAAGGCACGGATTCCATCCAGATCATCCTTATCTATTCTGATCAGGCCATGAACAATCAGATCGCCGAACAGATGGCATCCGGTTTAGGCACGGAACCAACTTATTTAGAAGAATCGTTCAGCGGTTCACCCGCATGGGAAATGGAAACTTCCAATGCAGCATATCATATCCAAATGATCGAACCGGAACACTGGTATGGAGAATTAGTCCCGGATGATGGTACTGCTACAGCGGTATATATGCAGATTAATGGCATGAGCGGAGGAGATATTGCCACCTGGTTTGATGATAATACATTTTCATATGAAGATTACCTGCTTCCAGATATTCTAAAAAGTTCCCTCGCACCCGCCAGAAAAAGCATTGCCATACCCATACAAGTCAGCCCCGATGATGATTATTTATTCAGTATGTCAGAATGGGAAAATCTCACCACACAGGATATCATGGATATTTATCATCATTATGTGCAAATTTTGGGGGATAATGAATGGTTCTTTGCAGAAGGAGACCCAGCTCAATTTTCGAGCATATACACCATACTGGATAAAGATCGCACCATCCTGATAAAAACAGCTGCCAATGACGAAAACGAAGCTTTTTCATGCCGGATCGTTATCGCATATTCCGAGCCAATTGAAAATAAGGAATGAGAATATAGATCGGGGTTTTAAGTATCAACCCTGCATTTTCATTCAAATTGGTATCTGCTATCTGAGAAAGCTGCGAATCATCAGCGCCACCAGTATGATCCAAATCAGGGCAATAAGCACCCCGGCAACATAATTGACCGGTTTTCCAGAGGCAAATTCCTGCGTTGCACGCTGGCGACATTCTTGCATGACATCCGTAGGGATCATTTTTACGGCGACCGCTACACCCAGCGGGATGAAAATGAGGTCATCCAGGTAGCCCAGTACCGGGATGAAATCGGGCACCAGGTCAATAGGGCTGAAGGCATAGGCGACCACCGCTCCCGAAAATAGCTTGGCATACCATGGCGTGCGACGATCGCGCACCGCCAGGTAGAGGGTATAAGTTTCCTGTTTGAGGTGGTGAGCACGTGCTTTCCAGTTTTCCCAGGAGGAAGGCTTGTTCTCTCCCATTTAATCCTTCCCATCACCCGTTGGATTCTGGATACCCTGATGCCGGTAGACCTGCTGCGCAAAATCGGTCAGAGCCTGCTCGCATTTCTGCTTATCCTGCTGTGCCTGTTTCGCCAGAGAGGCTCCCACCACGTCGCGGCGCTGGATCTTTGCCAGCCAGACCTGCAATTTTTGCACTTCCTCTTCGGTTTCTTCCAATTCTGCGAAAGTGAATTTTTCTATTTGTGTTTCTTTATGCAGTTCCGCCAACAAATCATCACACTTTTCACAAAATTCACGATATTCCTCATCACGCTCCTCACGCAAACGCGTTATGATCTTCTCATCGCCCAGGGATCTCTGTGCAGTGGTGCGCAGGCTGTAGCTCTCTGCCCCATGTTCCTTCAAATAAATCTCCAATTCCTTGAGAAAGTCTTCTTGCGCGGGATGCAAGATCCACACCCCATTCTGCAAACCGAGCGCCCCGGCAGCGCGCATGCGGCGCCATACCATAACGCGCAGAGTGGAGGGAGAAGCAGGTAACTGTGGTAAGAACAATAACCATTCCATTTTCATATCATATATGTAACAAGTGTTGCATATATGATACCATAAATTCTAGAGGATGAAATAAGAGGCTAATTACCGTAGCGGCTGATGGCGCGCAGGGTGTGGTCGAAAGCAGTTTCATAGGGTGGTGCTAATTTTGCCCAACGCAGGCGGAAATAAAGTGATTGCAGGAAATTGCGCGCGTTGGCGCGCACGAACAGCGCATCAGGCAGTTCTTTTACAGTCAGGACGGGCTCTTCGAAAGACACAACCCACTCCTTGACCTGCTGCATGGAAAGCTCGGCGCGAGAAAGGATGGAAAGTGCTGCGGTTCCCAGGCGCTCTTCCTCACCATGGATATAAACCTGCCCGGGATCACAAATAACGGTGCGAATGATCTGCAACATCTCCAGCAGATCCGCCTGCCCCATCTCGTCACAGAGCGCCAGTTCATCCAGCGCATCGGCGGCATGTGCCACAGCATGTGCCCAACCCTTCTCCGGCACAAAACCGCGAAGATCCTGTTCCTGCGCCAGGAAACTGAACAGGGCTTGCCTGACCTGCTCCAATTCCTGGTTTGTTAAATAAAGCTGGTCGCGATGCACCGCCAGCAGCAAGGGCAGCAGCAGCACAGAAAAAGCACGTGTAAAGACCGCATCACCCTCCTTTTCGCCCATACGGTAAAACATGTGCTGCTCATCCAGCACGGTTTGCAGGATAGCACGCAGTTCCTGGGTGGAAAACACACGCTGGTGGTAGATACCCTGCACCAAAGCAGTATAGATCAGATCATCCCGCAACTGTGCATCCGGGCTACCGATATAGCGTAGCATGGCAGGTAGTAAAGCACGCCATTCCTCCGCCTGAAGCTGGAATTGTTGGGATTGAAGCTGCTGCAGACGTTCCTTTAGTTGATTGGCACTCATCATCAAAATCTCACCTTGCTATGTACGAATATTTCATTTTTCATTAGCAAAATCTTTAAGAATATTGATTCTCACTAAGGTTGTATTTCCTTTTGAAATCGATATGCTGATTATATAAAAAAATAGGAGAGTAGCATGAAGAAATACGCATTCTTTGTTTTCGTTCTCATCGCCGGCGTTCTGTTGAGTTCCTGTGCAGCAAAAGAAGAAGTAGCCGTCGAGGTGCTGCCCACCAACACTCCTGAACCGACGGAAATTCCCAGGCTGATGCCGGGTGAACCACCCGAAGCAGAGCGCACCCTGGAGGATGTAGATTCCAGTATCAAAGCGGAGGAGAAGCGCGCCATCACCGGCGATAACATCCTCGACAATCTGTACGAGCGCCCCTTCACCTCTGAAGAGATGGTTTACCAACCTGACCTGAATATCCTGACGGTGGCTTTTGCCAGCGATGAAAATTTCTTTTATTACACAATCGCCCTGGAAGATCTGGATTCTGACAGCGGTACCTTGACCGGCACTTATGGGGTTGAATTCGATCGCACACAGAGTGGGCGCGGCGACCTGCTGGCGTGGGTGAAGAATCCCTCTGCACAGTGGTCAGTGGACGGTGTAACAGTATATGATGATCCCAATGGCGTGGTAGGTGGGGTCAAACCGATAGTAGCAGAAGAAGGATTCGAAGGGATGGGCTATCAAAACACGCTCGAACTGGTAGAGGACCAGGTTGCCTGGGCGCGCATTGCCCCAGATGATCCCAGCGCGGTCCAGATTGCGGTCAGTCGTGCTCTTTTGGGCAATGTTGAAGAGTTCCTATGGGGTGCCTGGGCAGACGGCGGTGTGCAGGATCCCGGCCTGTTCGATTATGACGATCATTTCGGTCCCAGCGCAGCAGGTTCACCCATCAAGACTGACCCCGATTACCCGGTAAAGGCATTGTTCAGCCTGGATAACACCTGCCGCTTACCTTATGGCTTTGACCAGATGGCAAGCAGCATCCCGGGCATGTGCATCACCAGCAAACCCAGTGAAACATGCGAATGTACTTTCTGGGTAAACCTGGGTGCCACGCGGGTATGCGTTAACTGGGAATGCCATTAGGAAAAGAAAGATATTATTTTCTATCATCAACCTCTCACCTTAACCCGAAGGGTCCATCAACCAGTTAACAAATCTCTAATAAAAAATCTTTTGGGAAGAGATTATTTTTTCTAGACTATTAGGACCATACAGTCAAAGAGGAGAGAAGCATGAAGAAATATATGTTCCCCGTTTTTATTCTCATAATCAGTTTTCTGCTGAGTGCCTGTGCAACAAAAGAAGAAGTAGCAGTAGAGATACAACCAACCAATGCTCCCGAGCCCACTGCCGTTCCTTACATGACACCGGGCGAACCATCTCCGGAAGCAGAAAGAATACTGGAAGATAGTGATGCCAGTCTGAAAGCAGCAGAAAAACGAGTGGTGAGTGGCGATAACTTCCTTAACAACCTATACGAACGTCCCTTCACCAGCCTGGATATGGATTATCAACCCGATCTGAATATCCTGACCGTCTCCATTTTTGGAGACGAATTATTCTATTATTTCACCATCACACTGGATGGGGTAAATCCGACCAGTGGTATGTTAAGTGGCAATTACGGCATCGAATTCGACCGCACGCAAAGTGGTCGTGGAGACATGCTGGTAATGGCTTCCAGCCCCAATGCAGAATGGACGATGGACAATGTGACCGTATATGTGGATCCCAATGGCACGGTGGGCGGTATCAAACCGGTCGTAGCCGAAGCGGGTTACGAAGAAAGCGGTTACACCGATACTTTCGAGATGACCCCTGAAAAGGTCGCCTGGGCGCGTCTTGCCCCGGATGATCCCAATGCAATACAGATCGCGGTCAGCCGCGCATTACTGGATGATCCGGAGGAATTTCTGTGGGGCGCCTGGGCGGATGGCGGCTTGCAGGATCCAAGTTTATTCGACTACGACGACCATTTCGGTCCCAGCGCAGCCGGATCTCCGGTAAGGGGTGAGGATTACCCCGTCAAAGAAGTGGCAAACCTGGATAACACCTGCCGCCTGCCATACGGCTTTGAAGCCAGCGGCGGTATCCCGGGCATCTGCATCTCGATTCCCGAACCAAGTCACCAGGTGAGCTGCGTTTGTGTGCAATGGGCGACAGTTGCTCATATCTGCATTCAATGGTCATGCCAATAATATAAACAGCTTTTTTACAAGAAACCCGCCGCCACCTTATATATAAGGAGATGGAAATGTGTTCATTTTCCATCTCCTTTCATTTAAGCTATCAGCAGCAAAATGATAGGGGGAAATGCTTGATGGTAAAAGAAATGTCAGAAAGTATACGGAGCAGACCAATTTAACCCATCGACTCTTATAATTACCTCATTATGAAGATATTCCTGACCATCTGCGTGATCTTGTTCAGCGCAGGTGCACTGGCAGCGGGCAGTTACCTGCTGATGATCCATCGTTCTAACGGCAACCTTTTTTCAGGGGGTGTGAAACGCCACTACATTCTGCATGTGCCTGCCAACCTCGACCTCAGCAAACCGAATGCACTGGTGATCAGCCTGCACGGCTTCGGGGATTGGCCAGCACACCAGATGTACATGAGCGGATGGAATGATCTGGCAGATGAAGAAGGTTTCATCGTAGTGTACCCGATGGGCACCAAAGTGCCACTACGTTGGCAACTGTATGATTACCAACAACCTGCCAACAATCCAAGCGCGGATCTCCGGTTCATCGCCGATCTGATCGACCATTTTAGTCAGAGGTTCCATATCGACCCGGCACGCATCTATATCAACGGGTTATCCAATGGAGGTGGCATGGCTCAAGCCGTTGGTTGTGCCTTATCGGAACGCATCGCAGCAGTGGGAGGAGTGGCAGGCGCTTATCTCTACCCATTTTCGAAATGCACATCTGGCAGGGCAATGCCCACTATTTTCTTCCACGGGACAGCAGACCCGGTCGTGCCCTATGAAGGCGGTCCTTCAGAACGCTTTGACATACCCTTTCCCCCCATTCCGGATCTGGTGCAACGGGTAGCAACGATGAACGGTTGTGCAGAGCAAGCACAGATCGTTTACAAGGGTGCAACGGTGCAGGGTATCCGCTATGGGAACTGCACCAATAATGCGGATGTGATCTTCTACACCATCCGCGATGGGGGACATTCCTGGCCAGGTGGCAGAGCCATGCCGCACTGGGTGGTAGGAGAGACCAACCAAGAGATCAATGCCACACGCCTGATGTGGGGTTTCTTCCAGAGCCACCCTCTCCCCGATGATAAGGAATCCTCCTTAACATCATCGCTAAATCGTCAATTTTCCTACAATACAAGAAAACCCCATTCGATAAGAAAGAACAACGAGCAGCGGACTGATCTTGCTGACCTTTGGGCTGGTTCTAATCATCGTTTGCCTCATTGGTATCCACAGAGAAAAAGCACGTCAGGGTGAGTGGA
>JAAZOK010000048.1 GCA_012797815.1 Chloroflexota bacterium
GATGATGAGACGTTGGGTGTAATCAAACAAATGGATTGGTCTGATGATGGGCTGCTTGGAAAACTTCCTGGAGCGCAACTAGAACGCTCGCTTTATGTGAAAGTCAATAAGGCGCTTGAGTCGATGGGCGGAAAATGGAACCGCAAGTCTGGTGGTCATGTTTTTGGAAAAGACCCGCGATCAGAAGTTGAGGGGCTGATTGAAAGCGGAACCATTGAACTGGAGCGGGACGGCTTTTTTGAAACTCCCCGTGCCGTTGTTGACAGAATGCTTGAGCTTGTTCCATTACCAGTAGGAGCGTTTGTGTTAGAACCATCCGCAGGAATGGGGGCAATCGCAAAAGTGTTGCGGGAATGTGGCGGTTCTGTGAATATCTGGTGCGTGGAAAAGAACGATGACCGCGCCTTGAAATTGCGTGATTGGTTCGGTGATGTTTTCTGTTGTGACTTTTTGACGTGGGAGCCGAAAGAACGGTTTACGCATGTGTACATGAACCCACCATTTGAAAACCTGCAAGACGTTGACCACGTCATGCACGCCTACGATCTTTTAGAAGATGGCGGAACGCTGGTATCGGTCATGGCTGAAAGTGCATTCTTTAGGAACGACAACAAAGCCAGTTTATTCCGCAGTTGGGCGTTCAGCAACGACATCTATACAGAGCAATTACCAGAAGGGTCATTCAAAGAAAGCGGAACTGGTGTTAATACGCGGTTGATTGTGGCCTACAAATAAGGCGCAGATGCAGCCGAACTTATTTGAAACCACGAAGGAGGGAAAATGAACGTCTTATTGAGTGATCTGAAATCAGCCGTGAACAACGCGGCGCGGAATGTGTCTAGCAGGTCAACCATTCCGGTATTGCATAACATATTTCTGATGTGGACAGGTGATGAGTTAAAGGTAGCCGGCACGAACCTTGATCGCTTCTACCTCACCCGCGTTGAGGGCAAAGACGGTGAGCCATTTGCGATCACCGTCCCCGCAAAAACGATGGTGGACATAGTCAACAGTCTGGCCGCCGACACCGTCTCGCTGGAATACGACCCCAAGACCGTGAAGCTGCACATTGACGGCGGAGCGACGTTTGACATCAACGGCATTGACGCGCAGGACTACCCACCACTTCCAAACCCACTTGTTGACGCGATCCAGGTTGACGGCGCGGTATTAGTAGAGGCAGTGAGGCAGGTATCGTTTGCCGCATCAACTGACGAAGCGCGGCCTGTAATGCTGGGTGTCCACTGGAAAGATGGCTACATGGCCGCTACTGACGGGTTCCGAATTGCACGGGTCAAAGCACCTGAAGGTATCGAGGCTCTTGTACCCGCATCCTCATGGGTAGAGGCAGTCAAGCACTACGCAGGGGCAGTCCACATTCAGGCGCGTAACGGGCAATTGGCGATGGATGACGGGGACACCCTTTTTGCCTCACAGTTGATCGAGGGTAATTTCCCAGACTACAAAGCGATCATTCCAAAAAGTTTCAAGCATGTGGTCAGGTTCACACGTTCAGAACTGCTGGCCGCGATCAAACGATTGACGGTAATCGCAAGGGACGGGTCGAACATCGTCAGTATTACCTTTGACGGCCTTGACGTGGTGTTCTCAACCAGCGCGGAGGGAACAGGGCATGCAGAGGAAACCGTACCCCACAAGACCGATGACGAGCAAGCCTGGACAATCAATTTCAACATCAACTTTTTGAGGCAGGCCGTCGAAGCCTCGCAAGGTGAGGTTTACCTACGGCTTAATGAGGCGGTAACACCTGCACAAATAGACTACGGCAAGCCTGACGAATGGCTAACCGTGATTATGCCGATGCACAAGGGATAACCTATGTGCGAGGCGGGGGTAAAGCATAGGATATGACAGGAGTGTCAAAGATGTGGTATCTGGTGATGCTGAAACCACAAGCCGATTGGCAAACCCGCGCCCGTTTTTCAAGCCTCTGGCCGAGGCGGGGATCATCACAGAGGATAGAAAGTGTCTCTTGCTCTGGATGCCTTGTGAGAGGGGCGAACCTAGAACAGCTCGATTGAGCAAGCCCCGCCTCGGTTTATCTAACACGAAAGGAATAGATTATGGACACCAAAGGAAACTTATACATCATTCACGACGATGGAAGCAAAGAACGCACCGAGGAAGTTTGGAAACGCCTCGAAGCGGAGGGGAGGATCAATCAAGAAAAACTGACAATCCTCAACCGTGATGGCACGACAACCGAGGTCGATCCGGTCAAAATGTGGACACCGGAGGAATCAGAACTGGCTTACCAGGCAGCAGCGATTGAGCAAACCATGCCACACATGAACCGCCATGAACGCCGCAAGGCCGCTGCGTTGGCGAGGAAGGGGGAGAAATGAGCGCAACCGAACGCAAAGAGAAAATGGCAGACCTACGCATCGAGAACACCGAACTGCGACAGGCAAACAATGTGCTGACGAAGATCAATGCCGTACTGCTCCACGAAGTTGAAGAGAAGGATGAAAAGCTGGAGCGTCTCGGTAACTTTTTGGAGAATGTAAGTATGTGGATGTACAAGCAACAAGGCAACCCGCTTCCCCAATGGGCGGATGAGTTTCAAACAGTGTGCCAGATAATGGAGCCGAAACAACCACGCTGATATTACCAGCGAAATAAGCACGAAAGGAAAGGGGTGAACTTGTACGACACAGACGCATGTGTGACCTTTGCAATCATGCTGGCGAGGTCATCAATTTACTACGGCGAACCATCGTTCTTCCGGGGTGTGCTAGGTCAATCAGTCTGCGAGTATCTAGGACGTGACGGCGCGACCGAAAGGGCGATGCGACTAGCGGAAGAACGGCGCTTGAGATTGCGCAAACGGGTGTATCAGATGGAATTATGGGAGGGTGAATGA
>JAAZOK010000093.1 GCA_012797815.1 Chloroflexota bacterium
CAAAAACAACTATTTTCATGATTTGCTCCTGGGGGTGATTTTAGGTAATGCCATATACAATTATATATTTTCTTATTGACATTTTGGTTATGTAATTGTACCCTCATAGAATACAGATCAAATGGAGGTTAAAATGCCGTTATTGGATGACATTTCAAAAGGTGTAAAAAAAGGAGTTGAGGAAGCCGGAAAGGGTATAAAAAAGGGGGTAGAAGAAGCTGGGAAAGGGCTGAAAGAGGTTGGCGAAAAAGCCAGCGATGCTGTTAAAACCTTTGAGATCCAACAAGAGATCGATAAATTGGAAGCGGAAATCAAATCGATCAAGGTTGAGCTGGGAGATGCAGTGCTGGTATTGATGGCAAAAGGAACGACCCTGGATCCCACTTTGACCGAACTGGCGGTCAAAGTCGAAGGCATCAAAGCCCAGATCGAGGGCAAGAAAGCTAAAATTGAAGAGATCAAGAACGATTAGATATCACAATTGTTGCATAAAGAACAGGAGGGCGCTTTAATGCGCCCTTTTGATTTATCGATCTACTTATTCTCTACCAGATCAAGCTTTTTGAATATCAGTGGTGCACCGGCAGAAATCCACAACCCTGTCAGAGCATAACGGATGAATCGCAGCGTATATCCCAAGAAATCGGCACCTGCCGGGAAGAGAGTGTCTAAACCAGCCCAAAATAAGAGCACGCCGGTCAGACCGACCACAAAGCGAGCTATCTTCTTGATTAGAATCCCCCTGGTATCAAACCCGCCATGTCGTTTTGTCCACATCGCACCGGTTGACAGTCCAAAAAAGATGGCGGCGTTGGTTATGGTCCCGTCTAGTGACATCGGATCTATTTCCCCGGACGGATCTGTTATCGCAGAAATTTCAACCCATTGAGGAGGTATCTGCCAGTTCAGATTCAATTGAACGATCATAGCGTTCAGCGCGATCATAGCTATGGCGATAAGGGATATATAAATAACAAATCGACTAAAAGAAAGACGTTGAACCCAGGCGGTGATGGGTTTTTCTGAACGGATATATAGTAGCAATAATAGCGAACCCAGCAACCAGCCTGCCAGCACATCGGATAAAAAATGTACACCCAGATAAATGCGTGATATTCCGATCAAGAAAATCGCCAGAATGGCAGCCATGGGAGCTATTTTCTTCTTCAGGGAAGCAGCCAGTAAACCCCATACGCTGGTAGCGTTCATGGCATGACCTGAAGGAAATCCAAAAGAATGTTCCGAACTGTATGCGATCACCTGACGATCAATCCAGTAAGGGCGCGGGCTTTTAAACAGGAGTTTTGCGGTGCTATTCAAGTTGCCACTGAGCACTAATATCAGACCAATGCGTAATCCCAGTGTTGCATCCAGGCACCAATATAGAATGGGCATTACCAGCATGTAGAATATTTCATTTCCAAAGAACGTAAAGATTTCCATTGGCACTTGCAGCCAGCTACCCAGCCCTTGAAGAAAATGTGTGACTCCGATACCATATGTCCATAGAGACCCCATCGTTCCCTCCAAAATAAGATCTTGTAATGTAATTTTACATGAAAACTGGTGAACGTTCTTCTACCATAATTTAAAAAATTGACATATCTAATAAAATATCGTACAATAGAACAAAAGTTCGATAGAGGAGGATGAAATGACATACGAATGCAAGATCATTGAAATAAAAGACCAACCGGTACTGACAGTGCGCACTACTGCTGCTGTGGAGGAACTCCCCCAGTTCTTTGGAGAAGCGTACGGCAGCATTATGCGCTACCTGGCAGAATTGGGGGAACAACCTGCCGGTATGCCTTTTGCGGCATACTACAATATGGATATGCAGGCATTGGATGTGGAAGCTGGATTTCCGGTGGCGACAGTTCTGAAAGAGAAGGGAAATATAAAAGCAGGTAAGATCAGAGGTGGAAAATTTGCAGTAACGACCCATGTTGGCAGTTATGATTCCGTAGGACCGGCTTATGAAACGCTGGCAGATTTTGCCAAACAACAGGGATTTGAGGTGGGGGAGATCGCTTATGAATATTACCTGAATGATCCCAGTGAAGATCCCACTACCCAGCCCGAAACAGAAATTCGTTTTCCATTAAAATAACTTCGATCAAATAAAGAGGAGTTTATGGAAGCCATTTTGAGGTCAATACGTCAGGACTTGCAAGATAGCGCAGATGAACAAACCAAAGCGACCTCCCATCGTTTTTTCAAGGAAGAGGTGCTGGTTTATGGTGTGAAAAGCGCTGTGGTTATAAAGATTGCCAGACGACACTGGAAAGAGATATCTTATCTTGATAAAAATGAAATCTTTGCCTTGTGTGAGGATCTGTTATCCAGCGGATATTGTGAAGAAACCTTTGTGGTCTCAGATTGGCTTCCTAACCTTGCTGATCAATTTGTAGAACAAGATATTTTCCAATTTAGAACATGGATCGAGCAATATATCGATAATTGGGCAAAATGTGACAGTTTTTGTAACCATACGGTGGGGAATTTGGTTATGAAGTTTCCGCGAAGTATTGAAGAATTAAAAAATTGGGCACAAACTTCCCAGCGCTGGTTGAAAAGGGCTGCCGCGGTCACTCTGATCATTCCGGCAAAACGAGGAGCTTTTCTTCAGCAAGTGTTCGAAATTGCGACTATCTTACTGTGCGATCCGGACGATATGGTGCAGAAGGGTTACGGTTGGATGTTAAAAGAAGCCAGTCGCCTTCACCAAGCGGAGGTATTCCAGTTTGTTGTGGAGCATAAGCGGGAAATGCCACGGACGGCTTTGCGCTATGCCATTGAGTTGATGCCGGATGAGATGCGCAAAACAGCCATGGCGAGAGACTGGTGACATATAACAGAAGAGTTTTCTCAATAATTGGGAAACTCTTTTTAATTTTAACCCCGAGAAATATTCCGATAATTGTATAAGTAACCGATTGCTTCATCCAACGAGTTGTTCTATACTTTTATATTGTAAAGATGGAGGGCAAAATGAAACCAGCTTTATTAGTTATTGATATCCAAAAACAATTCTACAAGATCAGTGATGAGACAACGCATTCGTTGCAGGATGCTGTTGAATATACCAATGAAGCTATTAAATATTTCCGCAAGAAACAATCACCGGTGATCGTCATCCAACACATGAATGCCAGGAATAATCTGCTCCCTGGAAATGCAGATTTTGATCTTCCCGATGCGTTGGAGATCGTTCCCGGCGATTTACACATCCATAAAACCTATGGCAATGCCTTCAATAAAACTGAACTGCTGGAAGAATTGCGGAAAATGCAGGTTGACATGGTCATCCTGTGTGGTTTTTGTGCAGAATATTGTGTGTTGTCGACTTATCATGGCGCCAAAGATGTGGATCTCAATCCTGTTATGCTCAAAGGCGGACTGGCAAGCACGACACCCCGAAACATCGCTTTTGTCGAGGATATCTGTGAGATCGTCTCACTGGGCGCACTGGAAAAATTTCTCGAATAAAAAGTACTGCACAAGGCTGCATATTTCATGAGAAAAGACGAACTGTTTTTCTTTGCAAAACAAACGCTGGCGTTAAATGCTATTCTCACACCGGGATTGATCCTGGACATCGCCGGTGGTGGGGAGGGGGTCATCGCCCAATTGATGGGTGATCGAGTGATCGCTATCGATAAGAAGCTGCGGGAACTGACTGAAGCACCTGTGCATGGATTGAAGATCCAAATGGACGCTGCTCATTTATCATTCCCGGATGAAAGCTTCCATAGCGTTACGGTCTTCTTTGGGTTCATGTTCATGCCTATGAGAATTCACAGCCAGGTATTGAAAGAAATTTATCGCGTGCTCAAAGCAGGTGGTGGTTTGTATTTGTGGGATGTCGATGTGGAAAAACCGGACAGCACCGATAAACAGGGTTTTGCTTTTTATCTGGATGTTCATTTGCCTGACAGGTTGATCCAGACGGGCTACGGGTTCTACTGGCCACCCAAGGCGCAAACCAGTCGCTATTACTTATCATTGCTGGAAGAAACAGGGTTTAGAGAGGTTGGAGTAAAACAATCCGGCTTAACTTTTGCCATTGAAACCAGGAAACCAGTTTGAGTAATTTATTTAAGTGAAGGTTTGATTATCTGGAGTTGCTTTTTATAGAATTATTCTTAATATAAGCAAAATCACGGAAGGTAATTACAACATTGGGAAAAAGAGTCGTTATTGTTAGACGAAATCAACGTTCCGGTGAAGATAAAAAGCAGCATGTGACCATTAAAGGTCAGTAAATTAATGCGAAAATCTTCCTGATCGATTCATCGAGTGCCGTATTTTTCATAAAGAGTGATGAGGTACCACCTACCAGCATGGTTGCACCGGCATTTACCATTTTGGGGATATTCTCAAAACTGACATTTCCATCAACCTGGATATCAATATTCAGACCTTTCTCACTGAGCATTGTGCGCAGGTTTGAAATCTTCTCAAGAGTTGCAGGGACCAACGCTTGCCCGGCAAAACCTGGATTCACGGTCATGATCAATACAAAATCCAGATCAGAAAGGATATATTCCAATGTGTTCAGCGGTGTCGCTGGATTGAGAGCAATGCCTGCCTGGATTCCGCGGGCTTTTATTCTTTGAAGCAACCTCTGGATATGATAAGTAGGTTCCTGGTGAAAAGAGAGAGAGTTGCATCCGGCATCCATATAATCGTCAATATACTCAGCGGCATTATCGATCATTAAATGAACATTGATCGGTAAATTTGTGATTTCACGCGCCTTTTTTAATAGATCGAGATTCAACCCGAAATTGGGAACAAAATGACCGTCCATAACATCAAAATGAAGATAATCGATTCCATTTTGTTCAAGCAGTCGAATATCACGTTCGAGATTTAAATAATCAGCACACATTAATGACGCACCAAAAGCGATTCTATTTTTCATTCTTTTTCCCATAAATTGATTGCTAATAAACTCATATTTTTTATAGAACATGCAATTTTCTAGACTAAAACCACCTGCGTTTTCCGGCGTAATTCTTCAACGATCGCAGGATCAGCTCCGTTGTCGGTGATCACGACATTCACTTTATCAAGCGGGGCGATATTGCTGGTGGTGGTGCGCCCCAGCTTGGAATGATCTGCTACAACAATCACCTGACGGGCGATCTCTATCATGGTTTGTTTATTGTGAGCATTGACCGGATCGAGAACACTGATGCCGGATTGAACGTCCACACCTTCGACGCCAATGAAAGCTTTATCGACATGCAATTCTTGAATAAATGTATCGGTTTGCGGTCCGGTGGTACTGAGGGGGCCTTTACGGAGGACCCCACCCGCCACGAGAATATCGATATCAGGGGATGGAGAGAGTTCGATAGCCACATTGAGAGCGGTTGTGATAACCGTGATTTTTTTCTCTTTTAAATTCCTGGCTACTTCCAAGGTGGTAGTCCCTGAATCCATGAGGACGGTATCGCCGTTTTGAACGAGGTCTGCTGCGGCACGTCCGATCTTGACTTTTTCAGCATTAAACTTTCCGGCTTTTGCATTAACCGGCATTTCGGAAAAAGCCTGATCGTTATCCATTGCGCCCTCCATAGATGCCTTGGATAACACCCCGCTCGTGAAGTTCGTCTGCGAAACCTTCTTCAATCCGGAATTCTCTTATTTTCAATTGCCTTTGAATTGGTAGCATGTGAAACCTTGTGATAAACTTAACATAATTATACATTAAATCGTTGACATTGCAAGATATTTATGCTATATTCACAAATAAAAACATAAATATACAAAATAGTACAATTATTATCATGTTGAAAGGAATGTTGAAAATATTAATGATATGTGCAGTTGAAATATTGAGCGATCTTATCGTAATAAGATGAAAAAATTGCACCAGCAGGAATGATCATTGAATATAGTGTAGGTATGAACGTGATTGAAGAGTTTGATGGGTAAGTTGTTTTGCTTGTAAGTCCACAACTGCGTTATAAAAAAACAAATGAAGGAGATAAAGAAACTGGTGAACCCTCCGGTCGGGATTTATCTGGAATGCGTTAGCTCCGAAGTGGGATATGTTCGCATAAGGATATTAATCCCATGACCATGCCCTTCATTGATGGCTCAGTGGAAGGTTCGGATGTGGATACGATCAGAATTCTTGGTATTAAATCGCGTGAAACTGGCGCAGATATTCATGCTATTGGAGATGCGGGTTTGACGGGCTGCTCGCTGCCGGAGAATATTTGCCAGTAATTACTTTGTGTAAAAAGACGTCGATTAACGTGGGAGCGTATGCCCATGAATAATCGCTAAGCCGGTACACAGAACAAAGCAACAGGTATAGAGCAATTCATAATTTGAACCGTTAACACGTTTGATCTGCGATGCGTATTGGATGGTGAGAATGGATGGAATGGGATGCGTGTCGAAGATGGAGCGGCAGATATCGGTATTGCCCGTAATTTTATTATCACTACGAAAGGATGGAAGAACATGAGTAAATTTCCAAAAAACTTCTTATGGGGATCATCAACCAACGCCCAGCAGTTTGAAGGCGGGCGGGATGAGGATGGCACTGGATTATCAATAGCGGATGTTCGCTCCCACTTTGGATCCGGAGATAACGAAAATCCACATCCCGATAGCAATTTTGACGATTTCAAGACGGCATCCGATCATTATCATCACCTTGATGAAGATATCGACCTGTACGGTGAGATGGGTTTTGGGATCTATCGTTTCTCGATGAGCTGGACGCGTATTTTCCCCAATGGGGATGATAAAGAACCCAATCAAGCCGGATTAGATTTTTATGATCGAATGTTGACCGCACTTGAGCGCAATCATATCCAACCCATATGCACTTTATACGCCTATGACCTCCCACAGGCTCTTGTGGAAAAATATGGCGGTTTCCTGGATCGGCGTTGTGTGGATGCGTATGCCCGCTATGTCGATACGGTCACAAAATACTTCAAAGGACGAATCAAGTACTATGTTACGTTCAATGAACAAAATACGATGGTCTGGATCCCCTACTATACTGCCGGGGTCGAAATTAAAGATTCGACCGATTTGTTTAAATTTGATCATCACATCAATCTAGCTTTTGCGCGTGCGGTTGGAATCGTACATGAAAATGATCCGGAAGCACAGGTTGGCGGAAATATTTGCAACACCTGCTTTTATCCAATGACCTGCAAACCGGAAGATGTAGCAGAGGCGGATGCATCAAGTTATAAAGCATATGCGTACGGTGATATCTTCTGCCGGGGAGTTTATCCGAAATTCTATTTGAACAGGTTTGGCAACGTCGATTTTGAGTCTGTTATTCAGCCTGGTGATTTGGAATTGATCGCCGGTGCAGGAACCCAAACCGATTTTCTCAGCCTGACTTATTACATGAGCAACATAAGCAGCCAAGAAGGTTCCGGAGATACTCTTCTTGACACTAAACGCTCGAACCCCTATCTTCCGAAGACGATTTATGGTTGGACAATCGATCCGTATGGCTTCTACCATTATCTGATGGATTTCTCTCATCGCTATCAAAAACCGATTCTGATTCTTGAGAATGGAATGGGTACCCCGGACGTTTTAGAAAAAGATGGCTCGGTCCATGATGATTACCGCATTGATTATCTTCGTGCCCATATTAATAAAATGGCAGATGCGATCAAAGATGGAGTTGAAATGATAGGTTACTGCACCTGGAGCGCTACCGATCTGTACTCAACTCATGAAGGATTCGAAAAGCGTTATGGTTTTGTTTACGTGGATAAAAACGATGACTTAAAGCGATATCGCAAAGACAGTTTTTACTGGTACAAGAAAGTCATTGTTTCCAATGGTGAAGACCTGGATTGATAAAAGAGCAGGTTAATTTAATATAATGCTGGAAATGTATGTAGAGTGAGTTATGCAAAAACGTATAGTAATTGGAAGCGATCATGCTGGGTATCTATTAAAGGAATACTTGAAAAAAATATTAACGGATATGGGATGGGAAGTTGAGGACTGTGGAACAAACAACCGCACCCGTACCGATTACCCGCTATTCGCAAATAAAGTGGCTCAAAAGATTATATCCGGTGAGTTTGAGAAAGGGATGCTGATCTGCGGCAGCGGAATTGGAATGAGTATTTCTGCCAACAAGTTTCATGGGATTCGTGCGGTTGTGTGTAGTGAACCGTATTCGGCCGTTCTTTCAAGAAAGCATAATAATACCAATGTCTTATGTATGGGCTCTCGTGTAGTTGGAGAAGAATTGGCAGAAATGATCCTGAAAGATTGGCTGGCTGCCGAACATGAGGGCGGGCACCATCAAAAACGCCTGGATATGATCAAGGAATTAGAAGAAAAGTACTAGAAAATATTCAAACAAGGATCTCTGAAAAGAGGTCCTTGTTTGTTTAATAATGGCAGTTTCATAATAAAATAGAGGGATCAAATGAAATGAGGTGAAAACCATGCCCGTCCCATATAAACAGTTTACCGCAGTTCCACCTATGCAGATCGATATAAAGAAAGAATATAAGGTCATTGTGAAAATGGAGAAGGGGGGCGAATTCACTATTGCCTTATACCCTGCGCAGGCTCCCATCACGGTAAACAGTTTTGTTTTCCTGGTGCAGGAGGGATTTTATGATGGAGTGACTTTTCATCGTGTGCTGGATGGTTTTGTCGCGCAGGGTGGTGACCCAACCGGTAGTGGATCTGGAGGGCCGGGCTATGAATTTGTGAACGAAGATTCCGAATTGCAGTTCGATAAAGCCGGGGTGGTTGCCATGGCAAATGCCGGAAGAGATACCAATGGCAGCCAGTTCTTCATTACCTATGCTCCCATACCTCATCTCAATGGTGGCTATACCATTTTTGGACAGGTGACAGAAGGGATGGATGTGGTGAATGGCATTACCCGCCGCGATCCTTCCAAATATCCGGATTTTAATGGGGACGTGATCGAAAAAATGACTCTGATCGAAAGTTGATTCTACTGACTTGGAAAGTGGGAGATGAAATCATCCCCCACTTTTTTATTGTTTATTGAAAGATAATCCGGCTTCTTTCCAGGCTTCGTATCCCCCTGCCAGATTCCAGACGTTGGTGTATCCCAGCGAGATCAGGTCCTGGGCGGCATCATCACCCATCGAGCCCACCTTGCAGTAAACAACGATCTTTTGTGCTTTGTCCACCGGGAAAAGATGTGCGTTATCCAGTACTTCATTGTAGGGGATGAAGAGATCGGTGCCGGGGATATTTCCCTCGAAGGGGATATGAACGTTCACCAGGAAAACATCCTCGTTTCCCAGTGCTATTTCCAATTCAGAAACATCGAGCATGCCGTGCGGAGTGATTGATACTTTGATGGCGTTTTGCGGGATGGTGGTACTGGGTGCAGATGTGGTCGATAAAGTTGTAGACGAATTGCATGCAGCACATAACATGCTCAATGCCAGGAAGACGGATAGGATGATCGGTTTCATAGTTCCCTCATAAATGGAATAATTGGATAAATAATAGCTGTAAATTGCCCTTCGTTCTAATAAGAGAATTATTAGACAAACACACCCCGTGATTTCAGAGATGGTTGGCTCTGGCGTTTTGTGGTTCTCTGCATCGTGGATGTAAGCAAAGATTTCAACTTACATTTCTTTACAGAAAACCTCCACTTTACGGATGATCGAGATAAAGCTCTCAACCTGCCAGGCAGCCCGCCCGATGAACAATCCGTCGATAGAAGGTTGGGCGATCAAATCCAATGCGTTATCGGCATTGACGCTACCGCCGTAGAGCACCGGGATCTGACCCCCAAACTCTTTCCCGAAAAGCTCATACAGGGTTTGTTTGACATGCTGTTGCATGCTATCGGCGAATTCGGGAGAAGCGGGCACTCCACTTTCACCGATCGCCCATACTGGTTCATAGGCAATTACCAATTGTCTTACTTTATCTGGTGGAACTTTGTGTAGGGCAATCTTGACCTGTTTCACCAGGGTCTCAACACTGGTGCCATTCTCTTTTTCAAACGCTGAATCTCCAATGCATACCAGCGGCATTAAGTTATGCTCAAGAGCCGACAGAACTTTTAAATTGACGGTATGATCGCTTTCTCCAAAAGCAGCCCGTCTTTCTGAATGACCAAGTTCGACCATATCTGCCCCGCTATCCTTCACCATTTCTGGTGAAATCTCACCAGTTTGGGCACCTTTTCCCAACCAATGCATGTTTTGAGCAGCTACATGTACCGGAGTATTTTTCAAGATCTCAGTTACGCTAGGCAGCGCTGTAAAGGGTGGGCAGATGAAGACTGATGCGAACGGTTTTTCCAGCAAGACAAAAGAACGTAACCGCCGGGCGTAGTCTTGGGCTTCAGCCAGCCGGTGGTTCATTTTCCAGCCGGTACCGATCCAAACTTTATTAACCATTTCTTTATTGATGGGTGCTATTTGGTATTCGGAATTTGGCATCGATCTGTTTGATCTTCTCCACTTTACGGGTGGAACGTCCGCCGGCGAAATCACATTTCAACCAGATCTCTACCAGGTATTTGGCGGTCTCTGGTCCGGTAGTCAATGCTCCCATGGTCATGATCTGTGCATTATTACTCTTGCGGGCTCTTTCAGCGGAATAAGGGTCGTAAACCTGCGCCGCTCGCACTCCGGGAATTTTGTTGGCTACGATTGCCATGCCGATCCCTGTCCCGCAGATCAAGATGCCGCGCTCACATTCGTGATTGGCAATCGCCAGAGCTACTTTTTCTGCCACATCCGGGTAATCTACCGGCTCTTTAGAAAATACACCCATATCGACCACTTCTTCGACGGGAACCTCTTTTTGTGTCTGCAGATATTCCTTGATCATATTTTTCAATGAGAGAGCTATTTCATCACAACCAATTGCGATTTTCATATTGATCTCCTGCTATTCATGCATGTTGATATATTCGTTGATAAAACTCAAGATCAGAGCCATCGAGATAGCCCCCGGGTCGGCGTGCCCCAGAGAGCGTTCTCCCAGGGTTTTTGACTTTCCGGTGGTCGCAATGAAATCCTTGGTCTTTTTCATGCCTTGTTCAGCGGCTTGATAGACCAGTGTGCTCATCTCATCCAGGTTCTTATCGGCGTTCGCTAGTGCAATTTGTGCTGCCGGAGCGAGGGCATCTACCATGGTTTTATCCCCGACTTTGGCTTTCCCGCGAGCTTGTACCGTTTCGAGCCCGCTTTGCAGCGCCTTGGCATAGGCGGCACTATTGAAAGAAGCTTTTCCTTTTAACCCATTGGCTGCGCCGATGAAAAAAGAACCAAAGATGGCACCGGCAGCTCCGCCTATGGAAGACAGCAGGGTGAATCCTACTTTACGAAAGATCTCTTCCGGGGTCGAAAATGGCTCACTCTGTAATTTAGCCAGCACCGCTTCAAAACCTCTTGCCATACCGATGCCGTGATCCCCGTCACCAATAGCCTGATCGGCGTGTGTTAGCAGTTCTTTGCTGGCGATCATCTTTGCGGCAACCTGTTCAAGGCAATCCTGGACTTGCCGGGTGTTGAGTGCTTCCATTAATTTTCCTATCTCCTGGTCAGTGCGAATGATTCGACAGGCATGTCATAATATGTTTTCAGCTCCTCATCCAACTTGAGAAGGGAGATCGAAAACCCGCCCATTTCTTGCGAGGTGCAGTAAGAACCGATCAGAGTATCATGAACGTTAATACCCTCTTTTTTCAGGATCGAACGCACTTTCTTGTTGACCAGCAGTAACTCCATCATGGTGGTTGCGCCCAGGTTGTTGATTAACAAACAGACCTCATCCCCCGTCCTGAAAGGCAGATCACTGAGGATCTGTGCCATCATCTTTTCCACCAATTCATCAGCACTCATCATTTTTTCCCGCGCCACACCGGGTTCGCCGTGCAGCCCCATTCCGATTTCGATCTCATCTTCTCCGATCTCGAAGGTTGGCTCGCCGGTTTCGGGGATAGAACCCGGAGCAACTGCCACTCCCATAGAACGGGTGTTGTCACGTGCCTTGCTGGTGATGCATTCCAATTCTTCAAGAGTTTTTACATGAGCGGCGGCTGCTCCGGCGACTTTGATGACAAACAGATCTCCTGCGATGCCGCGCCGTTCCTCGATCTTGTCAAGTGGTGCCGAAGCGACATCATCCCAGATGCGAACAGTTTTGGTGGCGATGGATTCTGATTCAGCCATTTCAGCGGCGATATCGAAATTCATGTTATCTCCGGCATAATTCCCGTACAGATACAGCACCCCCTTCCCGCGATTGACTGCCCGGGTAGCGCTTAAGATTTGGTCAGGGGCAGGGGCGGCAAAAACATTTCCGCAAACAGCGCCATCTGCCAAATTCTCTCCGACGAAGCCTGCAAACAACGGTTCGTGTCCACTGCCACCACCAACCAGCAGCGCCACTTTTCCCTGGGGAATATCAGTTCTCAGTAAAGTGGAAGCTTCGCTTATCAAAGTTGTCTTCCCCATCAGCGCCAGGTTGAGCCCTTCCAGCGCTTCCCACGCAGCTTGTTTGGGGTTGTTCAATATTTTCTTTGTCATGGGCTCTTCCTTGAATGTAAGTTTTAAGCAACCAATACTTTCGGTCCCCGCTTTCGTATCTCTTCCAGTATCTCAGGTGGTGCTCCGGAATCGGTTACAAGGGTGTCCATGGTTTCAATAGGAGCAATGGGCATTAAACAAACCCTGTTTAATTTCGAGTGATCGCTGACGATGATTAGATGGTCACTGACCTCGATCATCTTGATTTTTGCCGATGAAATCGAGGGATTGGATGCGTTCGCTGCTGTCAAACCCTTATCCAGGGAAATGCCATCAATGCCGAGGATGGCTTTGTTGGGGTGGAACTGCATGATGTATTCATTGGTGGTAGGTCCTACCACAATGCCGCCCTCTTTATAGGCAAAACCTCCCAGAATATAGAGGTTGACATTTGGATTCACAACGAATTCGGGAATGAGATCGAGAGAATTCGTTATAACGGTCAGGTCTTTTTTATTTACAAGATATTTGGCCAGGCAGCGGGTGGTACTGCCCCCATCCATCATGATGGTATCGCCATCTTCGATAATCGATGCGGTTTTTTGAGCAATGGCGTCTTTTTCTTTTTCAAAGTGGTTGATGCGGTTATTGATCGTATCTACATTAAGAATAAAATTGCTTGATATTCCACTTTTGAGAATAGCACCGCCATGGGTGCGTGTGATCAAATTGTGGGATTCTAGTTCAGCCAGATCCAGCCGTACACTGGATTCGCTGATATTGAATTGTTTTGCCAGTTCGGGAACGAATACCTTTTGTTTTTCCTGAATTACTTTATAGATCAATTCCAGTCGTTCTTCTCGAAAAGTTTTCTTCGCATTAGTCATCGTTATCTATCCTGATCGCTTCCTTCTTTTGCCATAATATCGTATTAGCTCTCATATTATAGCATTATTTGAGAAATATGCAATTATTACCCTGATATATATTCTCAAATATTGACAAATATTCTTATTTATTGTAATATACGCAGGTAAATCAATTTAGCTTAGAAGGAGTTAGAAATAGATGTCTCAAATAGGAAAAGAAGTACGTTTGGCAAAACTGCTAAACCCTAAAAGTAAGAATTCAATCGTAGTAGCCATGGATCATGCGCCTGTATTAGGTCCTCTTCCTGGAATTGTTGATCCTCGCGAGACGGTGAAGTTGATCGCTAAAGGCAACCCGGATACTTTTTTTATGCCCTGTGGTGCGGTAAAGCAGGTATACCCCTATTTTGTTGAAAACCAAACATCATTTATGGTATCCATCGATGTTTGTGTGGAGATGGGACCTGAGCCGAATTATTTCATGCTGTCTGATACCGTAATGCATGCACTTGAATTGGGTGCCTCGGGCGTTTCAATGCATGTGTTGATCGGACCTGAAAAAACCAGCGATATGCTCAAAGGGTTAACCAAAGTTTCTATTGAATGCGATAATTTGGGAATGCCTTTGATGGCGATCATGTACCCGCGTGGTTTTAAAAATGATTACGCTGTCGAACATGTAAAATGGGCAGCCCGGGTTGGCGCTGAATTAGGCGCGGATATTGTCAAGACCTACTATACCGGTTCAAAAGAAACCTTTGCCGAAGTTACCGAAGCTTGCCCGGTTCCTGTGATGCTTTCTGGCGGTGCGTTTGCAAAGGAACCATCCGATTTCTTTATGATGTTGAAAAATGTCATTGACGGTGGTGGCAGAGGTGTCGCGGTTGGTCGCAACCTGTGGCAGTATAAAGAACCTCTGAAGATGCTGGAAGCGATCAAGGTTATTGTGCATGAAAAAGGTTCTGTCGAACAGGCAATGGAAGAATTGAAATAGGTAAAAACTGGTAACAATGGAGCAATTAGAAATTTCTCGTGTGATTAGACCGCGAACGGTTGATCTCGACGGAAATGGTATTAAGGATAAAGAATCATTACTTGATCATATGATTTCCATGATGGTCAGGGCAGGGATCGTCTCTTCCAGACAGGAATACCTGGATGCTATCTATGAACGAGAAGCAATGGGTCCGACCTATATGGGAAATTTCATTGCTATTCCGCATGGAAAATGTGAAGCTGTAAAAAACCCCGCTATTGCGTTTTGTCGATGTAATAACGGGGTTTTTTATCACACAGATATGGGTGGTGGAGAGGTCAAGCTGATATTCATGCTGGCAATTCCTGCCCATATGAGTGGTGAGGAATATATGCGTGTTCTTGCACAATTGGCTCGTTTGCTTGTGTATCCCGATTTTGTAGATCGTTTATATAAAGCCCAGACGTATGACGATGTAGTTAACGCAATCAAAGATTGCGAGAAAAATCTAGCCTGATACAAGTAGAAGGAAAGGAAAAATCATGAAAATTGTAGCTGTTACATCTTGTGCCACTGGGATTGCCCATTCCTACATGGCTGCCGAAGCATTGCGTAAAGCCGGTAAAGAACTGGGGGACGAGATAAAGGTAGAAGTTCAGGGAGCGATGGGAATTGAAAATCGCTTATCTGAAGAAGAGATTGCAGAAGCAGATTTTGTGATTTGGGCTATCGATGTGGGTGTGCGCGAAAGAGATCGCTTTGATAATAAAAAAGTATTTCAATTTGGTCCCAATGAAATTATTCTTGACGCAAAGAATATTCTCGCAGGGGTGGAGGAAAAGATTGACTAACACTATTTGTATTAAGAGAAAGGAGGTAACGGGAAAAGTTGTGACTGATATTTTGCAAAATTAATAATTCAAAAAGGAGTAAGTTTAATGTCGAAAAAAGAATCATTTTTTGGTGATATAAGAAAACACTTGATGACGGGTGTGTCTTATATGATCCCATTTGTGGTCGCCGGCGGTATTCTCATTGCCATTGGCTTTGCTATGGGTGGTATCTATGTATACGATACCCCTGGTTTTGCTGCTGACATCTTTGCCTGGGGCAAAGTTGCCATGAATCTAATGGTCCCGGCTATGGCTGCTTACATTGCATATTCCATCGCCGATCGTCCCGGTATCGCAGTTGGCTTTGTCGCCGGTATGCTGGCAAACGATCAGGGTTCTGGCTTCCTGGGTGGAATTGTCGGAGGGTTGCTCGCTGGTTATATTGTGAAAGCATTGGAGCAAATCAAGGTTCCGGATGTGATCAAATCATTGAAGCCAGTGCTTTTTCTTCCCTTGTTAGGCACCTTCTTCGTCTGCATGGCAATGACGTATGTGTTGGGCGGTCCGGTTGCCTGGCTGAACACTTCCATGATCGATATGCTGAATAATCTGAGTGAGACGGGTGGAATAATCCTGGGCTTGATCCAGGGCGCCATGTCAGGCTTTGATATGGGAGGTCCGGTTAATAAAGCCGCTTATACCTTTGCCCTGGCGGCTGCTGATGCAAACAACTGGAAACCGATGGCAGGGATCTTCATTGCGTCCATGAGCCCACCCTTGGGTGTTGCTTTAGCTCTTGCCTTATTCAAGAATAAATGGACGAAAGTGGAACGAGAGGGTCTTGGTGGTTGCATTGTCGGTGGCTTATGCATGATCACGGAATTCGCCATCCCTTACGCTGCTGCTGACCCGATCCATGTTCTTCCTGCCATTATCGCAGGTTCCAGTGTGGGCGCTGCATTATCCTATGCTTTCGATCTTTCCATCACTGCGCCCCATGGTGGTTTATTGGTAATTTTGTTAGCAAATAAACCGGTTGCCTTCCTGATCATCTTGGGTATCGCGGTATTGGTCACTACCGGATTGCTCTATGTCTTGAAACCCAAAGTGACCGAGAGTGAAGAAAAAACCTTGTCGTTATGAGTTGCACTCTATAAACTGGAGGTTTTAAAAGTCTAGTGTTGTAAATAAAGATGGGCTAATTACTCTTCGGGAAAAATGTTGAAGGACATCATCCTATCAGAAACTGAGCAATTAGCCCTCTTTTATTTTAGCCGAAAAAATTTTTTACTGCGAAATAAAGGAGAAGAGATGACAACAGTAAACGAGGTGATGGGGCAGTTACCCTTTCCTCCGGATGAAAAAAAACCGAAACATATCCGTAAAGAAGAATATATCGACAGTATCTACCCCCCGGCTGCTCCGGAATTCAGTGATCTGACCCGCATCATCGTCAGCACCGATAAGCTGTTTCTGGGTACCTATCAACTGGCACCGGGAGGATCGTTCAATCCACCCGATCTGCATCCCGGTGATGAGACTTACTATATCCTGGATGGCACTTTAACCCAGCAAAATGCGGTCAATGGACAGGTGATTCGTGCGTACCAGGGCGATTCCATCTGGATGCCGCGTGAAGCGTGGCACAAAGCCTTTAATTTTGAAGACGATATCCTGCGCATTCTGTTCCTCATTGCTCCTAAAGCCTGGGATGAAAAGATTCCTCCGGATGATTACCCGCATGGCGATGACATCAAAGAATACAAGGGCAAACACAATACCAAGTATGCAGTATTGCCGCCTATTGCCAAGCCGACTCGCATCGGTACTACGGACGATATCGGGCGTTGGCCAATGAATGGACCGGAAGGGCGTAAGGATCCCCGTCTTTTCTATACCATTCACGAAGAAGATAAACTGCTGAATATTTATGGTCCTGATAATCCCATGCTGATCAAATTCTTTGTCAGCAATGATGTGATGCACATGGGCGAATTCATCTTACCGGCCGGAGGAAAAGGCCCGCGTCTTTCAGAGGTGGACGTTCATAAAGGGGACTGCATTCTTTTTGTAAGGAAAGGACCGGTTACCGTATACCTGCCGGAAACCCAGGAAGCTTTTATTGTTAATGAAGAAGATACCATGTTCCTTCCGGAAGGGACTCCTTATCGGTTGATGAATTTCACTGCCAAACCGGTGAAGGTCATCTTTGGCATCGCTCCCGAGTTGTAGGCGTGAATAAAAAAGGATGATTATGATTGGTTAGGTAGAAATGAAACCAGGAGGTCGGGCAGGTTGCTAAACTGGCAGGGGGGTTGGCGGAAGCCTGCCCGATGAGCTAAATATAATTAAGGTAGCGAGGTATTGGATGGAGAATAAAAAATATAACACGATTGTCCGTTGTGATTTTGATGGGGGATTGCAGATGCCCAAAATCTGTGTTTCGTGTGGCGCGGTTGCGGGGGAGAAACGGCATGAATTTATTGCATCCAATAACTTGGGAACCAGCAAGACCAGGATCAAATTCCCGGTCTGTGATGCCTGTTATGAGGCGGATCGAAACTATGTTCATGCTGCCCCTGTTACGATTGTCGGGACCATTGCTTTTATCCTTTCTGTTTTCTCCCTTTTTAATAAACCCGAAAAATATCCATCCGGGCTCTTTTTAATAGGAGGGATCATCTGGTTGAGTGTGATCGTAGCGTATGTGATTTGGACGAATATCCATGCCCATCGGCTCAATTCTCAAGAGGTGATCTCACGTCACAATGAACTGAAAAATGCACTCAAGGTAAAGAGATTTATTCCTTTTCATCGTCATATCGTGGGGCAGATCACTCTGGCATTTAGCAATGCTCAGTTCGCCAAAGCTTTCAAAAAACTGAACAAGGGTACTTTTATCAAATAAAGAATTCTTTTTTTGATTGATTTGCTTATTCTCAAAATGCGAGAGTTTTCAAGTTATTAATTAGGGCAATTCCTGCTTGACTTTTCTAAAATATTCTATAAAATAGATATAGAAATTGGGAACGCTCCCAATTTTCACCAGAGAGCCTCAGCGTAGGATCGAAAAATACTTCGGAGTCATGTCTTGGACAGTCTAACCCTGGAAGATATTGCAAGAAAGAGCGGCGTTTCACGCTCAACCGTCTCACGGGTCATTAATGACCATCCGAATGTGAGCCAGAAAGCACGTGAACGCGTCCAGGAAGTGATCAACCAGACCGGCTTTCAACCGCATGCCGCTGCCAGGGCATTGGTCTCCAACCGCGCATGGACATGCGGCTTGATCTTGCCCCGAACGATTAATTCATTCTTCACTGATCCCTATTATCCCTGTCTGATCCAGGGTATTGCTCAAGCCTGTAGCAAACAAGATTATACTTTTTCGTTATTTTTGATGGGGGATAAAGAGGATGAAGAAAAGATGTTTGCGCGGGTAGCCAGGCGTGGCTTTATGGATGGCATTCTATTTCAATCTGATCAGATTGGAGACATGCTGATCGACCGATTGGCAGATTCGGGCATGCCTCTGGTTGTTCTGGGGCGACCATTCCAAGAAAATAAAGTCAGCTATGTTGATATTGATAATATCGAGTCGGTGGAAACGGCTGTTGATTACCTGCTCCGCACCGGTCATAAACGCATCGGCACGATTACCGGACCTCTGAATACCACGGTTGGGATCGATCGCAAAAAGGGTTATACCAATTCTCTTAAAAAAAATGGATTGGGATTTGATGAATCATTGGTGGTAGAGGGGACATTTACTGAAGAGAGTGGGTACCAGAAAATGAAGAAACTCCTCCCGGCCAAGCCGGATGCGATATTTGCTGCATCGGATCAAATGGCTCTGGGAGCGATCCGGGCGATCAAAGAATATGGCTTGGATATTCCTGCCGATATTTCCGTGATCGGATTTGATGATTTTCAACTTCCCATTCCGCCATCGATTTCTCTTACTACCATTCGCCAGCCGATCGCGAGATTTGGCAATGAGGCTTTGAACTTACTGTTAGATATCATCAAAAATAAAGATGAATCACCCAGAAAGGTGATTTTAAAGTCGGAATTGATTATTCGTGCATCAACAAAATAGAAGGTGGGTATGTAGAGGGTACATTTAAATTTTTTTCGATTCGGTTGGGAGCGATTCCACAAAGGAGGTAAAGAGGGAAGATCATAAAAATAATAAACCAACACATAATTCTATAAAAATCTAAAAAGGAGAGAGAAAAAAATGCGTAAGAATGCTTTATTTCTAATGAGTGTTTTGATTATCGCTGGAGTGGTTCTGGCAGCCTGCCAACCGGCAGCTGAAGCAACGAGCGAACCTGCCATGGCAGAAGATACTACCACGGCATCTGATACGATGGCAGAAGAAACTGTTCCAACGGAATTCCCTCGCAATGAGACCATTTATGTCAGTGGTTCAGCTTGGGGTCCCGCTTCAACCTGGAATCCATTCCAGCCCGGTAGCCTGGCAAATACAACAGGAACGATCGGCTTCGTCTACGAGTTCCTGTATGCATTTGACCCACAAACCGGAGAACTGACTCCCTGGCTTGCAGAAAGCGGGACCTGGGCTGATGATACCACATTCGATGTGACCCTGCGTTCTGGATTAACCTGGACGGATGGGGAACCTCTTACCGCAGAAGATGTGGCATTCACATTCGATTTGGGCAAGCAATATGCTGCGCTCTGGTTCAGTCCCATGTGGGAATATGTTGAGAGTGTTACAGCACTGAGCGATACCGAGGTGGAATTCAAGCTTTCCAGTGATCCGCTCTATCAGGAGTTCGAGAACAACCTGTATAATGTCCCCATCGTTCCAAAACATCTGTGGGAAAGCATGTCTGAAGAGGACATCACGGTTGGTGTGAATGAAAATCCCATCGGTTCCGGCGCCTATAAATACCTCACAAATTCTGAAGATCGCAATGTGTGGGTGCGCAATGAAGAATGGTGGGGCAATGGTGTTTTCGGCGCCCCTGCTCCGAAGTACATTGTTGATATCCTTACTTCCAGCAATAATATTGCTTTGGGCATGGTCTTAAAAGGGGAGCTCGATCTGAGCAATAACTTCTTGCCCGGTGTGGCAGAAATGGTAGACAAGGGCTACATCAAAACGTATTACGCGGAAGCTCCTTACATGCTTTCAGCCAATACAGCGGTGTTGTTCTTGAATACGACCATGAAACCCATGGATGATGCGGCTTTCAGACGTGCATTGGCGTTTGCCATTGATGTCCCTTCTATCATTAATGTTGCGTATGCACAATTGGTGAAAGCTGCCAGTCCTTCGGGTCTGTTGCCGGTATTGGATAAATACGTTGACCAGGATGTAATGGCAGAGTTGGGGTATTCCTTTGATACCGCCGAAGCCAAACAGATGCTGGCTGACGCAGGCTATGTGGATATCGACGGAGATGGCTTTGTCGAAACCCCTGACGGTGAGAAGATTGAACTGGAAGTTACTTGCCCCAGTGGTTGGACCGACTGGATGGCAGCTATCGATATCATTGCTTCAAGTGCCCAGGCGGCTGGAATCAATTTGACATCCGCTTATCCGGATTACGGTGCCTGGAACACAGCCCTAATGGGTGGCACATTCAGTATGACGCTGAACAACTGGGCATCCATGAGCAATACTCCATGGACCCTTTACAACCTCTTATTCCGCCATCCTATCCAGGAGCAGATGCAGAGTGGTAACTTCGGGCGCTATGATAACCCGGAGGTCTTTGATCTGGTAGATGCATTAGCCAGGATCCCCATGTCTGATGAAGAAGGGATGAAGGCGGCTTGCTCGGCAATTCAAACTGCCATGCTTACCGATATGCCCATGATCCCGCTGTGGTACAACGGTCTGTGGGCTCAATACAGCAACTCCACCTGGACGAACTGGCCCGATGAAAATTCAGCTTCACCGACCCTGCCAACCACTTGGTCCGGATACTGGCAGTTGGGTGGATTACAAACTCTGATCAATTTACAACTAGCAGGTGAATGAACCCGATTGTAAATTGTAAGACTATCTGAAAATACCCCTCCCTGTTTGAATGGGGAGGGGTATTAGTAAACCGAACGAACCGGGAATGGAGAATCGATGAAGCGCTATTTCTTGCGAAAGATACTGATTTATTTATTAACTTTTTTCCTGGCTGTTACCATTGACTGGTTGATCCCGCGATTTATGCCTGGTGATCCGATCCGCAATATGTTGTCCAGGGTTTCTGTGAGCAGCAATGCGACTGCGATCCAAATGATGTATGGTTATTATTCCCATCTATTTGGATTGGACCTGCCTGCCTGGCAGCAGTATCTTAATTTTTGGAAATCCCTTTTCCAGGGTGACCTTGGTATAAGCACTTATCTTTTTCCCACACCTGTGACCAAAGTGTTGGCACGTGCAGTTCCGTACGATGTTTTTTTGCTTGTGCCCTCTATTCTTTTGAGCTGGTACGCCGGAAACAAGTTCGGGGCATTTGCAGCTCGTTCTAAGAAGCTCGATAATACACTATCCCCGTTGGGTTATATCCTCAATGCCACCCCTTATATGTGGTTGGGAATTTTGTTGGCATGGTTCTTTGGTATCGTACTTGGTATCTTCCCGATCGCCGGTGCTTATAGTTTCTCTTTGCAACCAAGCTTATCCTTGAAATTCATTGGAAGTGTTCTGCACCACTGGCTCCTACCGTTCACCTCGCTCTTTCTGGTGGAATTCGGAGGGCAAGCGATCGGGATGCGCAACCTGATTATCTATGAACTGGAATCTGATTATTCGCATTACCTGGGTGCGCTGGGTGCTCCTAAAAAACTCATCCGCAAGTATGCCTTCGGAAATGCGATCTTACCGCAGATCACCGGATTGGCGTTGAAGCTAGGGGTGATCGTGGCGGGTGCCTTGGTGACCGAAGTGGTCTTTTCCTATCCTGGCATTGGTTATTTGTTGCTGGCTGCGATCCAAAACCAGGATTATTTTCTCATTCAAGGCTGCTTCCTCTTCATCATCATTGGAGTTTTGATAGCAAATTTTGCGATTGATATTATCTATGTATTGATTGACCCACGTACACGCATGGGAATGACCGGAGAAACGGCATGAAAGCATTAAAGAACAAAAATGAGATGTTATTCTTCGCATTTAGAAACTGGAAATTGCAGATAGGAGTTCTGATCATCCTGTTGTTTATCTTTATCGCTCTGATCGGACCATCTTTTGCTAAATTTGAACCATTTCAATATGCTACTGCACTTGGCCCCGTTCCACCCTCTTCAGAATTCTGGTTGGGCACTACCTTCTTCGGGCAGGATGTGTTTTCACAATTTGTACATGGTTTACGGGCGACCTTTACGGTTGGTATCATCGGTGGAGGTATTGGCACTTTACTGGGGTTAATCATCGGTTTTATCGCTGGTTACAAAGGCGGGGTCATTGATGAAATACTCAACGCACTTACCAATATTGTCCTGGTGATCCCGACCATGGCGGTGCTATTGATCATTGCGGCTTGCTTGCAGGTCCGCACGGTCTTCATCGAATGTATCTTTATCGGACTGACTTCTTGGCCGTGGACCGCCAGAGCCATTCGCGCACAAACATTTTCCCTGCGCACGCGTGACTTTGTTGATCTGGCGAGACTGACCGGGGTGAAATCCTTGAAGATCATCTTTGCGGAGATCGCACCCAATATGATGTCATATTTGCTGCTGGTTTTCATTTTACAGTTTGGCGGGGCGATCTTGACTGCCGCTACATTAGATTTCATCGGTCTGGGTCCTACGAATGCCATTTCTCTGGGTTTGATGATGCAGTACTCGGTTCTATGGGGCGCGCTGCAATTTGGGATGTGGTGGTGGTTCATCCCACCGGGTCTGGCGATCACTACCATTGTGGGGGCTTTATACAGCATGAATGTGGGGCTGGATGAAGTTTTCAATCCGAAACTGAGGGAGATGTAGCGCATGGCATTAAAAGTAGAAAACCTCACCGTTTATTATCAAACTACCAAGGGCAGCGTTCAGGCGCTTGAAGATGTTACCTTTTCCGTTCAACCCGGAGAGATCATGGGGCTGGCTGGAGAATCGGGTTGCGGGAAAACCACCCTGTGCCACAGTTTGATCTTTCTCAACCCGCCCATGAAATATATGGGGGGCAGGGTTGAACTGAATGGCATCGAACTGCCGATCTGGAACAGCGAGGCAATGGATAAATTCAGATTCAGGGATATTTCAATCATTCCGCAATATGCCATGAATGCCATGAATCCCATCCGGAAGATCGGTCTGATGACCAGGGAACTGCTGGAAGCGAAGGGAGTAAATTATCACAACAATCTGGCTGAGATCAAGCATCGTCTGGATGTGGTGAATCTTTCGCATGATGTGCTGGATATGTATCCCATCGAGCTTTCCGGTGGCATGAAGCAGAGGATGGTGATGGTGTTATCCACATTGTTGAATCCGTCACTGCTGATTGCCGATGAGATCACTTCAGCCCTGGATGTTGCCAGCCAGAAAGCGGTGGCTGAAATGCTGGTGAATTTCTTGCAAGAAGGTTGTTGCAGCAGCGTGATCTTTATCACCCACGATATCTCCATTTTGTACCAGATCGCTAATACTATTCTGATCATGTAGGCTGGTTGTTTGGCTGAAAAAGCCAGCACCGAGACCATCATCCATTCACCGCGTCATCCTTATACCAAATTATTGATCTCTTCTCTTCCAAAGATTGGAGCAAGATATAGCGAAAAGAAATTGAAAGGAATTCCGGGTCAACCACCACTTTTATTAGACCCGCCCGTCGGATGCAGATTCCGGGATCGCTGCCCGGTAGCTTTTGAAAAATGTGTTGAGGCTCCTCCATTCATGGAAATAGAATCTGACCATTTTGTAGCTTGTTGGCGGGAGGTGCCCCATGCTTAGTCTGGAGAACGTGTCGAAGATATACAGGGTGGGGACCTTCGGAGGAAAGGAACTGCATGCAGTTAACGATGTGAGTTTCTCGATCGGAGAGGGAGAGGTTGTCTCGCTGATCGGAGAAAGCGGCAGCGGAAAAAGCACCATCGGGAAGATGATTTTGCGCTTGCTATCCATCACTTCCGGCAAGATCCTTTTTAAAGGGCAGGATATATCCCTCATTAAAAATGATGAAATGAAGGATTACTATCGCCATGTCCAGGGTGTGTTTCAAGATCCTTACAGCTCGTATAACCCGATCTTCAAAGCGGACCGCATATTCCAGATGATCCACAATGAATTCTATCCCGGTCTGGATTCAGTTTCCTGGAAAGAAAAAGTCAATGCTGCTTTGCGAGATGTGGGATTGAATCCACAGCATGTGTTGAACAAATACCCGCACCAGTTAAGTGGGGGGCAGTTACAGCGTTTTTTGATCGCACGGGTTCTGTTGTTGGATATCCAGTTTCTGGTAGCCGATGAGATCATCAGCATGCTGGATGCTTCGGTCCGCATCGATGTGCTGAACTTACTGGCGGAATTGAAAAAACGCGGACTTTCAGTCCTGTTCATCACCCATGATCTTTCCCTGGCAAATTACATCAGTGAGAATGCCATCATCCTCTATCATGGTTGTATTGCTGAGAAGGGGTCAACCGGGAAGATTTTCGAAAATCCATTGCATCCCTATACCCAAATGTTGATTTCTGCAGTGCCAAGGCTAGATCATAAATGGAATACTCCGATCAATACTGAAATTAATAGAACACCCACCGGCACTCCACACGGCTGTGTGTACAGTGATCGATGTCCACTGGTTTTTGAAAAGTGCCGGGAAAGACCGCCATTGGTCGAGATTGAACCAAATCATTTCGTCGCATGCTGGAAAGTTGAGCAATCGTAGATTCCACTTTTGACGAAAATATCCTGATTACTGTTTTTTGGAGGCTTGATGCAATACGGTTTTTTTGATGATGAGCAGCATGAGTATATTATTACCAGACCCGCTACACCTCTGCCGTGGATCAATTACCTGGGCTGCGAAGATTACTTTGGAATCATTTCCAATACTGCGGGAGGATATTCCTTTTATAAGGATGCCCGCCTGCGCCGGTTGACGCGTTATCGCTACAATAATGTTCCCATGGATACAGGCGGCAGGTATATCTATTTACGAGAAAATGATCCTCGCATGGCTGCCCATGCTGCTTACTGGTCACCCACCTGGCAGCCGGTCAGGAAAGATCTGGCTGCCTATGCCTGCCATCATGGATTGGGGTATAGCAGGATCACCTCAGAATATCGGGGAATTCAATCTGACATCTGTTATTTTGTACCCCTGGGTCGGTCTCTTGAGATCTGGGACGTACGGGTCAGGAATACGCGCGATAAAAAGGGAACCCTTTCTCTGTTTTCAGCCATTGAGTTCTGCCTGTGGGATGCCTGGGATGATGCCACCAATTTCCAGCGGAATTTTTCGATCGGTGAGGTTGAGGTGGTGGGGGATGTTATTTATCATAAAAGCGAATATCGCGAGCGAAGGAACCACTTTGCCTATTTTGCCTGCTCCGAGAAGATCAACGGATTTGAAACACAACGTGAAGATTTCCTGGGGGCTTATCGTGGCTGGGATGCTCCCCGTGCGGTTGAAGAAGACCGCATGCACGATTCGATTGCCCATGGTTGGGCGCCCATTGGCTCTCACCGGTTGACCTTTTCATTGGAAGCAGGGGAGGAAAAACGCATCATCTTTGTACTCGGGTATCATGAAAATCCCGTGAATGAAAAATTCGAAGAAGGACATCCGCAGGTTATTAATAAGAAAACGGTCGTTCCGCTCATCCAGAAGTTCACCCAGCCGAAACAGGTAGATGCTGCTTTTGCAGAATTGAAAACACATTGGCAGAAGATCCTGGATCATTTTCAGGTAGATTCTCCTGAAAAGAATGTGAATCGCATGGTCAATACCTGGAATGCTTACCAGGTGATGACTACCTTCAATATCTCCCGTTCCGCGTCCTTGTTCGAGAGCGGCATCGGTAGAGGGATGGGTTTTCGAGATTCCAATCAAGACCTGCTGGGTTTCTGCATGCTCGATCCGCAGCGGGCGCGTGGCAGGATCATCGATCTGGCTGGCACTCAGTTAGCCAATGGTGGTGCCTATCATCAGTACCAACCTCTCTCGAAAACAGGCAATAACAACATTGGCGCTGGCTTTAACGATGATCCTTTATGGTTGGTGCTGGCAGTAGCTGCTTACATTAAAGAAACTGCCGATTGGGCGATCCTGGATGAAGCGATCCCTTTTGATGGGAATGTTTCCGACGTTGGGACGCTGTATGTCCATTTGCAGCGCTCCATGCAGTACATCCTTGATCGCCTGGGTCCGCATCGCCTGCCGCTGATCGGGCGGGCGGATTGGAATGACTGCCTGAATCTCAACTGTTTTTCGGAATTCCCCGGCGAATCGTTCCAGACGACCGGCAATCGAGATGGAAAGACGGCGGAAAGTGTTTTGATCGCAGGATTGTTCATTCTGGCAGCCACGGAGATGATCCAGATGGCTGTTCATCGTGCGGATTCAACACTGCAGTTCAACTATGCTTCTGCAAAAGAAGAAATGGAAGCTGCCGTACGGCAAGCCGGATGGGATGGCAAATGGTTCAGGCGTGCGTATGATTTCTTTGGGAATCCGGTCGGTTCTCATGATAATGATGAAGGGAAGATCTTCATCGAACCGCAGGGCATCTGCATCATGGCGGGACTGGGATTGCAGGATGGCAAGGCAGAACAGGCTCTGGATTCGGTGGCGCACTATCTGGCTACACCTGATGGAATTTTGCTGCAGCAACCGGCTTTTTCCGGCTATCAACTTCATCTGGGGGAGATCTCTTCTTATCCTCCGGGGTATAAAGAAAATGCGAGTGTCTTTTGCCATACCAACCCGTGGATCATGATCGCCGAAACGATCCTGGGCAGGCCAGATCGGGCGCTGGATTATTATTTGCGCATCAACCCGGCGGCCCTCGAAGGAAGGGGAGATATTTACAAGTGTGAACCCTATGTTTACGCCCAAACCATTTCAGGACGGGATGCGTTCATCCACGGCGAAGCAAAAAATTCCTGGTTGACGGGTGCGGCTGCCTGGAATTATGTGGCGATCACCCAGTGGATCCTGGGCATCCGACCCGAATATGATGGGCTGCGCATCGCCCCCTGCGTTCCACAAAACTGGGCTGGTTTTTCCGTGAAGCGGTTGTTCCGAAATGTGATTTTCAATATTAAAGTCGAACGCAAAGGGAAAGGAAATAAAGTCTCTTTGTACCTGGATGGAACGGCTCTGCCGCATACGATCATCCCTATGGAATCCATACAGAAAAAAGAGGTGGATGTTTTGGTCGTTCTGAAATAGGAGAAGGCATGGAAAAGCGTTCTTTACATAAAGGTATCAACCTCGGCGGCTGGCTTTCGCAGTATAAGCAGTATGATCATCGGCATTTCAAGCAGTTCATTACCAGCGATGATATTCGACGCATTGCAGATTGGGGTTTTGACCACATCCGTCTGCCGGTCGATTACCCTGTGCTGGAAAGTGATTCCCAACCTGGGAAGCTGCTTCAGAGTGGGTTGAACTACCTGTTCGATTGTCTGACCTGGTGCGAACAGGCGCATCTGCGCGTGATCCTTGACCTGCACAAAGCTCCGGGTTATGCGTTTGATGAACAGGAATCGAATCAGTTGGAACAGAGTATTGTCTTTCAAGATCGCTTGGTTTGCCTGTGGTCTGAGATCAGCAGTGCGTTGCGGGCGGTGGATGAAGACCTGCTGGCATTCGAATTGCTCAATGAGGTGTATTTCAAATCATCGGCGGTTTGGAATGAAATTGCTCAACGTATTTTGCAGGCGATCCGCCGGATCGACTCGCAGCGCCTGGTTCTTTTAGGCGGAAATTATTTTTGTTCGGTAGATCATCTATCGGAACTGGTGCAATTGGATGATCCGGAACTGCTGTATAAATTTCATTTCTATCTGCCGGCTTCGGTGACCCATCAAAAGGCATATTGGTTCGATGGGCTATATGAATTCGACCGGCAGGTGGACTATCCGGGACAAGCATCCGGCTTGCAGGAGTTTCTGGAGAAGAATCCTCAATATAAAGAACGTCTCAATGAGGATGTGGGTCAGTATTTTGACCGTACTCATCTCTTGAAACGGCTACAGCCGGCTGTCGCTTTTTCGCATTCACTAAAGCAGCCGCTGCACTGCGGCGAATTTGGCGTGATCGATAGAGCAAACAGACAAACCCGCATCAATTGGACCAGGGATATGGTTTCGTTGTTCGAAGAAAATAGTTTCGGGTATGCTTACTGGTCCTACAAGGAGATGGATTTTGGACTGGTAGATCAACAGGGGAATATTC
>JAAZOK010000107.1 GCA_012797815.1 Chloroflexota bacterium
CTTGGACCTGCCATGAAAGTGCCTCCTTAGTATTTTTCTACTGATTATAGTATCGCAGATTTTTCATAGAAAGGGCAGATGCTCCCTCCTTTTCACAATGCTTATCCCACATAAATATTTTATAAAAAACTTGCGCCACGAACTTGAACTGGCTATAATTCACTCCTTGAGGTGTTATTATGCCGGTATATGTATATCATTGTGACAATTGCGGAACGCAATTTGAAAAAAACCAGCGATTCAGTGATGAACCTTTGAAGATTTGCCCTGAATGTGGGAAGAAAACACTGCACAAAGTCATCACCGCTCCGGTCAGTGTTATTTACAAGGGTTCCGGCTTTTATTCAACCGACCATCGCTCCAGTTCCGGCAGCGTGTCTGCCGCCCGCAGCACAAAAGAAGGCAGCAGCGAAACGACCAAGCCTGCTGAACCTGCCAAAGAATCAACCAAACCACCTACAGAAAAAGATAAGGCATAGCCTGCTTTAACTGCAACTCAAAAAACAGAGATCAAGGGTCTCTGTTTTTTGTTTCCCAGGCGATGTGAACAAATTGAAGCAAGTGGCATGGTTGTTCATGATAGAATCAACAAAATGAAACGTTGGATATACTGGCTCGGTATCCTGTTAAGTGTCCTCTTCTTATATATTGCAATCTCAGGTCTGGATCTCAATCATGTCTGGCTTTCGATCAAAACCATCAACCTGATATGGCTGCTGCCCGGATTGCTGTCTTATTTTGTCGGAGTGGGATTAAGATCGGTCAGATGGTCGTTTTTATTAAAAGGGAAATACTCTCCCACAGCCTGGCAACTATTTCCTTCTATTTGTATAGGTTATCTGGGGAACAATATTTTTCCGGCTCGTGCCGGGGAATTCTTGCGCGCGTATCATTTACGGGAAAAACACCTTATTCCTTTTACTACATCTCTAGCCTCCATTATTGTGGAACGCATCTTTGACGGACTGGTAATGATCGTCTTCATTCTTTTGGGACTGCCCACCTTTATGGAGAAAATTGACAACGAAGCCACCGTCCATCTCATCCAATGGATCTTGCTGGCAGGTTCAGTTTTATTTCTGCTGGCTTTCTTAATCGTAGTTTTTTCCGCTGTTGTTCCCGACAAATCCCAGAAGATACTGGATTTCATCTTTCTCAAGATATTGCCCGCCAAGTGGCATGAAAAATATCATGCGATTCTAAGCCGTTTTTTTGAGGGGCTGGGGGCTTTGCAGTCTTTACCCCACATCGGAATAGTGCTGGGGCTTTCCATCAGCGTCTGGTTGTTTGAAACCGGCTTATATTGGTGCATGCAGCGCGCTTTTGGTTTGGGGCTGCCATTCAGCGATCTATTGCTATTAACTGGAGCTCTCAATATCCTTTCGACCATTCCCTCCGCACCAGGTTACGTGGGTGTCTTTGATGCTCCGGGCATCAGCATCATGAGTGCGATGGGCACTGGCGCAAACATTGCAGGAGCATACATCTTAAGCCTGCATGCTGTCCTCTGGTTGCCCATAACTGTGGTCGGATTATTCTTTTTCTTGCGTGAGGGCTTGCAGTGGAGCAAGTTAAAATCACAACGATATTGAGCGAGGTACTATGAAAAAAGCTGCCATCATCGGTGCCGGGATGGGAGGGTTGAGCGCTGCCCACCAACTGGTCAAACATGGTTACGAAGTGACCATCTTCGAAAGAGGAGAAAAAGCAGGGGGTCTGGCGGGCGGTTTTTTTAATCCGGAATGGGATTGGTCGGTGGAATATTTCTACCACCACTGGTTCAAGAGCGACAAAGCAGTATTGAAGTTGATCAAGGAATTAGGTCTGCAAAGGCAGGTCCATTTCTATCATCCCAAGACCGTTATGTATCATCAGGGGAAATTCTTCCCGCTCGACTCGGTCGGGGCAGTGCTTACTTTTCCGGGATTTTCATTTATTGAGAAAATGCGTTTCGGATTGGTGACCGCTTACATTCGCTTCCTGGCACGATGGCAACCACTCGAGAAATATACCGCGCATGAATGGTTATTGAAATATTACGGAGAGAAGATCTACAGGATCAATTTTGAGCCGATGCTTAAAGGGAAATTTGGAGAATATTACAAAGATATCCCTATGTCATGGTTTTGGGCACGCTTCAAAGCGCGCTCCAGTGATCTGGGCACTTTCGATGGTGGGTTTCAAGCTTTTTTTGATTCCTTTGTGAGTAAATTGCGAGATCTCGGTGTGAAAATTCAATTCAATAAATCGGTGGAGTCGATCCGATCAAAAAATGGAGAGTCCGTTATTGTCAACGTGGAAGGACAAGAGTATATATTTGACAAAGTTGTTGTAACTTCTTCCCCTGCTGCTTTTCTTAAATTGGCTCCACAACTGCCCGAAGAATATAAGCAGAAAGTCTTCGGGAATAAAAGTATTGGGGCTGTAGTGTTGCTGCTTTCCATGAAGCACCCCTTATCAAGGGAAAAATACTACTGGTACAACCTGCCCAAATCAGCTGAGTACCCGTTCTTGTCACTGGTAGAACATACCAATTTCCTTGATCCAAGCCATTTTGGCGGAGAGTATCTGGTCTATTGCGGAGATTATCTACCTCCCGAACACGAGTATTTCTCATTAACCAAAGAACAACTCATCGAGCGGTTCATACCCAGTCTTAAACGCATCAATCCACAATTTGATCGCTCCTGGATCCGGTCTAGCTGGTTATTCCGACAACCTTACGCGCAGCCAATTCCAGAACTGAACCAATCCAAGAGACTACTGGATATCATTACACCCATTCCCAATGTATTTCTCATTACCATGAGCCAGGTCTATCCATGGGATCGCGGAACGAATTATGCAGTGGATATGGTAAACAACTCCATCCAGACGATTCTGGGCGAAAGCTAGACCAAGCAACCCCCTTCTTGGAGAACAACACAAGCAACAGGAGAGTACTTTCATTTTTATTTTTTAAGATTCCACCCAAAATTACAGTGGTTTTTTCATTTTAAAACCGCTCTTATCCCGAGATATTGGGTGGGAGCTTATCCCGAACACACTCATGGAGGTGAACTGGCGTTCTATATGGAAAGTTGTCTAGACCTATCTCGCTATGTTTTTTTAAGAATTTCCAATCTTAAGGATTATCCTTTTTTAATCTTAAGGACGCATTTTTATCTTGTAGAACCAGTCGCATTTTGCTAGAATATTTCCTACCGAATTGAAGAACTTCAGCTTCTGATCCAGAAGCGTCCCCAAAAACAACGGTCCTTTAATTGGTCTCAGCAGGGGTTAGTTTCACATACAAAATTTTAGGAAAGGAAGTACCGTCAGATGGAAGCATATCAGGCATGGCAAGCTACCCTTGGACAACTGCAAATGAATATGTCAAAAGCCACATTCGATACATGGGTGAGAGATTCTAAATTCCTATCCCATGAAGAGGATATTTTCTATATCGGTGTTCAAAATGCATATGTACGAGATTGGCTTGAAGATCGCCTGACGGGAACCGTCACAAAATTATTGGGCGGTATCATGAGCTCACCTCAGAAAGTAATTTTCCAGCTCCAAAATAAGCCTGATGTGCAACCTGTTACGGGGACCAACCCACCTGTTATAACTTCCTCTTCTTCAGTCGAAATTACCCCTTCTAAGATAGATAGAGGATCGTCCTCGGTCAATCAGCTTTTGAATTCCCGCTATCGCTTTGACAATTTTGTGGTCGGTCCAAACAACCGCATGGCACATGCCGCCAGTTTAGCTGTTGCCGAAAATCCATCCAATGCCTACAACCCCTTATTTTTATACGGGGGAGTGGGATTGGGGAAAACACATTTACTACAAGCTATCGGGAATCACATTCGCGAAAAAGGGCAAAATGTACTGTATGTATCTTCCGAAGAATTCACCAACGATCTGATCAATGCCATCCGGGCGCACAACACCGAAGAATTCCGCAAGAAATATCGCTATATCGATATACTGCTCATCGATGATATTCAGTTTATCGCCGGAAAAGAATCTACCCAAGAAGAATTTTTTCATACCTTCAATACCCTGCACTCACAAAATAAACAGATCGTGCTTTCATCCGATCGTCCTCCCAAAGCCATGATCACTCTTGAAGAAAGGCTGCGTTCTCGTTTTGAGTGGGGTCTCACGGTAGATGTTCAACCACCTGAGCTCGAAACACGCCTCGCCATCTTGAGAGCAAAAGCTGAAAGTGCTGAAAAAGAAGTGCCCTATGAAATACTGGAATTCATTGCCCAGAAAATTCAATGGAATATCCGCGAACTGGAAGGTGCCTTGACCCGTGTGCTGGCTTACTCAGAATTAAGCGGAAAACCATTGACAATGGAATTGGCCTCCACAGCACTGATCGATTTCTTCCCATCAGATGACCCGGTCGAACCGAATCGCATCATCCACACTGTTGCCAAGGCATTTAATGTTTCTGAAGATGATCTACTGGGGCGCAATCGCACCAAAGATGTGGCACTGCCGCGCCAGGTCGCCATGTATTTAATGCGCGAAGAGTCAGACGCTTCGCTACCACAGATCGGCAGCAGCCTGGGCGGGAGAGATCATACTACCGTGATGTATGCTTGCGATAAAATCGCGGATATGATAGAAAGAGACGACAGATTCAGACGTCAGGTTTTTCAAATCCGTGATAGACTGCATACCGAACAAGCGATTTTTTAATAAATGTTAACAGTTGTACTTGAAAATGATGATAGAATTTGAATCCGGTAATTTGAGGATTACTGGGTAATTATCGAAAATTGAAGGTTTGAACAATTTTGTAAGAATGCCCTGGCCGCCTTTTGAACCGGGGCGTTTTGTTTGTAAAGAACTTAATCTGCTCTCTTGGGCAGTTGGAAAATGAGGAAAGTATGAAAAATAAATCACTAAAAATAATCCCGATCGGTGGATTGGGAGAAGTCGGTCGCAATATGATGATCTACGAATATGATGACGACATCATCATCGTAGATTGTGGATTGATGTTCCCTAACAATGATATGCTCGGCGTTGATTACATCATCCCTGACTTTCAGTATTTGCGAAATAACCGCGAAAAGATCCGTGGCATCATTTTCACCCACGGACATGAAGATCACATTGGGGCAGTCAATTACTTCCTGGAAGAATTTAATGTCCCCATCTATGCCACTCCGTTGACCATGGGGTTGATCAAAGTAAAACTTGGAAAAGCTTCATTAAATAAAGATGTTTCCCTGCACACTGTGCAGGCTGGCAACCAGATCAGGGTCGGTAAATTCAAGATCGATTTCTTCCATGTCTGTCATTCCATCCCTGATTCAGTAGGGCTGGGTATTGAAACACCGGAAGGATTGATCGTGCAATCAGGCGACTATAAATTCGACCATACTCCGGTTGATAACTGGCCGACCGACTATGCCAAACTGGTGGAATTCTCTAAAAGAGGAGTGCTGGCGCTGATCGCCGACTCCACCAATTCTACCCGTCCCGGCTGGACACCCTCCGAACAGGTGGTTTCCGAGGCGCTGGATAAAGTGTTCGCGCAAGCCAAAGAACGCATCATCGTTGCCAGCTTTGCATCGTTGGTTTCCCGTATGCAGCAGGTGGTCAATGCAGCCAAAAAATACAATCGCAAGATCGCTTTTGTGGGAACCAGTATGGTAGAAAATGCCAAGATCGCCCAAAAATTGGGGTTCTTGACGATTGACGAAGATCAAAAAATAAGCATCGAAGAAGCGCTGCACCTGCCCGATGAAAAAGTCGCCATCATGTGCACCGGCGCACAGGGAGAGCCGACATCGATCCTGGGGCGCCTCTCGCGGGGAACCCAGCGCCAATTCGACATCAAAGAAGGCGACACAGTGGTGCTTTCATCCAAAGTCATCCCTGGTAATGAAGAAGCGGTTTACTCGACCATCAACGATCTATTCCGCCGGGGTGCAAATGTGATCTACGAACAAATTGCCCCGGTGCATGTGTCCGGTCATGGCAGCCAGGAAGATATCAAATTGTTACTGCATCTGACCAGACCCAAATACTTCATTCCCGCATACGGCGAACTGAGACAGATGAAACAGAGTGCCATCCTGGCAATGCAAACCGGCATTCCCGAACGGCATATCGCCGTGGTGGAAGACGGTCAGAGCATCACATTCAAGAACAATAAAATGCGCATGGGTGATATTAAGCCCATTTCGATGGTCTTTGTGGATGGTTCCGGCGTCGGTGATATCGGACCAGACGAAATGCGCGACCGCGAATTGCTCTCGAAAGACGGCATCATTCTGGTGCATGTGATCTTGAACAAACATGATGGGTCACTGGTAATCAATCCAGAGGTGGTAAGTCGTGGTTTCACCTCCACCAAAGAAGCAGACGGCTTATTCAACCGGGCACGTAACACCATTATCAACACGGTCAAGCGCAATCCAACCAATCTGGAAAAAGACATTACCAAAACATTGAGCGGATTCATTTACCGCGAAACACGTCGCAGACCCACCATCATGGTAACGGTAAGCAATATCTAGTCTAAAGCATTCCACGCGGGTCTTCCTCCCAACCCTGATCTCCGATCAGTGGGACGAAGACCACCGGAATGATAGTTTCATATGTAAAACTTCCCTGCTCTTTCTTCCAGAGCTGCAATTCCTGATATCTAACCCTACCAACCGGAAGGATCATTCTTCCTCCTTCGGATAACTGCTTTTTCAACGCATGCGGCACCTGTGGGGCAGCGGCAGTAATCATGATGGCAGCATAGGGGGCTTCCGCTAACCAGCCCACACTTCCATCGGCATGATAAACACTTACATTCTTGATCTCTAATTCTTGCAGGGTGGTTTTTGCATTTTCAACCAATTGAGATATCCGTTCAATGGTGATCACTCTTGCACAAAGCCGGGATAAGATGGCTGCCTGATAACCAGATCCGGTTCCGACCTCCAGGACAGTTTCATTTTCGCCAAGATGTAACGATTCCGTCATCAGCGCCACAATAAAGGGTTGGGAGATGGTCTGCCCGTATCCGATCGGGAGGGGTGCATCTTGATAAGCCTGTTCCCGGTATTGGTCGGGAACAAAACGGTGGCGGGGAATCACAGTGAATGCTTCCAAAACGCCTTCATCGACCACACCGCGCCGTTTGATCTGATCCCGCACCATTCCAAGGCGCATCTCGCGAAAGCGTTCTTCTGTGTAATCCGAATTCCTCATATTTCCATTATAAGAAGATTGCGTTTACTTTGAAACCGGAGGACAAAGGTCGCGCGAGATCAAACGATCAACCTTGCCCATGGCAAAACGAGCCATTTCATCACACCTTACCCAGGTCAGTTCTTGCGCTTCCAAAGCTTTCGGCGGAGCTCCCCGGAGCCGGCAATGGTATGCCCGAACAACTACCTTGAAATGAGTGTAGGCATGTCTGTATGCTCCAAGCATTGCATCGACCGAGATACGGGTACCCAATTCTTCCATGATCTCACGCTTCAACGCCTGCGGATCATTCTCACCTTCTTCTACTTTTCCTCCGGGAAATTCCCATAGCCCTGCCAGCATCCCTCCCCTTGGTCGTTTCGCCAGCAAAAAGGTACCTTCTTCGTTTTTTATCACCGCAGCCACAAATTGATATTCAGGAATGCTTTTTTTCGGGCGAAGTACCGGGCGTTCATTTTGCGTATGCTGGACGAAAGCAGCACAATATCCCTGCAGAGGGCAGATAGAACAAAGCGGAGCGGAGGGAAGGCATATCATTGCTCCCAGATCCATAAGCGCCTGATTAAAATCTCCGGCATTCACATGGATGATCAGGGCACCGGCAAATTCTTCAAGCTTCATTAATGCCGACTTGTTCGCAAGTGGTTCATCCAAATCAACCAAGCGCGCCAATACGCGTTTAATGTTGGCGTCTAGTGCGACAGCCGGAAAATCAAAGCAGATGGATGCTACAGCATTGGCGGTATATTCTCCAATACAAGGCAGTTTCTTTAATTCATCGGGGGTACGGGGAAATTCACCATGAAATTGCCGCACGATCTTTTTTGCAGTAAGGTGCATATTCCTGGCACGGGTATAGTAGCCCAATCCTTCCCACAATAACAATACATTTTCTTCTGATGCAGCCGCTAGAGTATGGACAGTCGGGAATTCTTTCATCCATTGCAGATAATAAGGAACAACGGTATCCACGCGCGTTTGTTGCAGCATGATCTCTGAGACCCAGATCGCATAGGGGTCTTTTTCTCCCCGCCATGGCATGCTGCGTTTTGATCTCTCGTACCAATTTAAAAGTACTCGTGCAATCTCATTCTTCATCAATCAAAATCTTACAACGATCAGAACTGAAATCCACCATTAGCGACGGCGATTTTTTGTTTGTAATTAACTACGAAATCCTTCAATTTGTTGATCAACGAATACCAATCGGCGCCGTCCAACACTTCACGGATCTCATCCACAGAGGGCATAATTGCTCCGATCAAAATTTGCGGTCGATCACCATACACCGTAACCCACGCATCGGTTAATTGGAAACCGATCTTTTGCATACCAGGCAGAAATTCTCGTACCAGAAATTCGAAATATTTCTGTTCATTCTTGGGAGAAACATCCCAAGTAAGGATGATTTTTCCGGGTTCTTTTTCCATTATGCCTTGGTTGTGTAATCCAGGAAGACAACTTTTGTGTCCTCTGGAAGATCATTAACACTGCTTGCCTTGAAGCTTTCTTGTGTTTCGACCTCTGAAAGCCCCATTTCTTTCAAAAATTTTGATACGGGATCTAATTTTAATTTTGCATCTGCGGTGGCGTAATGCATGGGGATGACAATATTGGGCTCCAACAGACTGATCACTTCTGCAGCATTACTGGCATTCAGACTGCTACCGTTTCCTACAGGCACCAGAGCAATATTCACGGGTCCTAACGATTCGACTTCAGCCTGGGTTGGCACCTGCACCATATCACCCAGATGAGCAATAGTGATGCCTCCATAATCAATCAGATAAAGGGTATTATCGATTTCGGTCCCGTTATTCCCCGCATTCTTTTTTGAACGACGTACCACTGTACTAAGACCGGTGATGAATACTCCCCCGATCTCATATTCACCAGGACCATTGATCAGGTATGGATTCCCTTTCACACATTTTATGCAGTTGTGTCCCGGGGAATCATGGCTCACCGTAGTGATCTCTGCCTTCAGTCGCAAAGGGCTATAGCCCACCACCTCATGGTCATAAGGGTCGCAAACTACGGCAGCTTTTCCCCTTTCATTAATGCGAAAGCACGAATGTCCATACCAAACAATTTCCATAACACCTCCAAGTTCATTTTGATTATACTTTAGATACAGTGCGCTTCTTTAGAAGCAGCAAGCGAATTTACAATTATACGAGGATAGCATGCAAAAAAACACTCATACGGTCCGCCATTTTCAATTCGATGAACCGCTGCTTCCAATCGTGAAGGATTGGGCTAAAAATTTCGGTTTCCTGGTCGAAGTGCAGGGAAACACCATCTCCTGTGAAAAAGGTATGGGGTTGATGTCGGCACCCATAACTGTGATCTTAGAGCATATGAATGGAGATATCAAGTTCGAAGCATTCCTGAAAACCGATCCCATTTCCATGTTCACCTCACTCTTTCTCGCCCCGGATGAAATGCACCTTGATTCAGGGGATGGGCAGCTCTACATGGAACGCAAATATGGGCGTGACAAAGTGAACAAGCTGTTAGAAAAGCTCGGTCAACCGATTATCGAATAAGTCCGGGGGCTATTTTTCATGATGAAGGGCAATGATGGTCAGATCATCGGTCGGTGGAAAACCCTTTTGAAACACAAGAATATTCTTATCCAGCGCATCCAAAAGATGATCCATGCTCATGGCTGGTGCTCCCAGCAAGAAATGTTCCAGACGGCTCATCCCATAAAATTTCCCATCCGGAGACTGGGCTTCGGTTACGCCATCTGTATAAAGGAATAGCGTATCTCCTTGCTCGATCTCAATAGACCTGTTGACGTTGTTCAGTTCTGAAGCCACTCCCAGCGGCATACCGCCTTTCTCCAGTAAGACCAATCCTTCTTTTTGCTTTTTAATCAAAATCGGCTGATTATGACCGGCATTGGAATAATCGAATTGACCTGTTTCCTCACACAAGATGCCATAGAAAGTGGTAATGAACAAACCCTGCGGAGAACTCTCCAGTAACAGCCGATTTACCTTGAGCAAAGTCTGGGCAGGATCAAGGTTTTCTTTGGCAGTGGCGTGGATCAGGGTACGCGTGACCGTCATATAAAGAGCAGCCGGTATACCTTTATCCGATACATCTGCAATGACAAAACCCAGCCTGCCATCCGGCAGATTTATAAAATCATAAAAATCCCCACCCACTTGCCTGGCTGGTCTCCAACGAACACTGATCTCCCAATTTCTGGCATGAGGAATGACTTCGGGGAGAAAAGCCTTCTGAATATCGCGAGCCAGTTGAAATTCGCGCTGCAGCCGTTCACGCCCAACCATCTCTTCTTTTAGCAGTTCATTCTGGAATGCCAGGGTCACTTGTTGGGCAACACCGGTTAAAATATCTGCACGCTTTTCACGATATTCGAACTGGTCTTTGGAATCATTGACCAGCATAATTCCATAAAATTCTTCACGGTCTTGCAACGGAAGGATAAATTGTACGTCCTTGTCGACATTAAAGACAGCATCTCGATCATCCAGGATCTTGAACTTCTTCAGCTTGTACCATGCTGCGGGATCCAGATCATCCATCGAAACATAAACCGGCTGGCGAGTTTGCAATACCTGGTCCAACGGAGCATAATCCAAGGGTTGGATATATTCTCCCAGCTCTTCCATCTGAGACTTCCATTTCCCGCAGTAGGATTCTGCGATCCTGAATATCTCACGTGTTTTATCCCACAGCATGAACATCACACAATCCACGCCGACCAGGAAAGGTAAGATGTTCACAACATTATCCAAAACGTCATTAATTCCTGTCGAACTGACCACTGCCTCCGCCACCTGCAGCAATACAGCCGTGACATATGCCTCAGTTTGTTCTGCACGCCGAAAACCCAGATTCTGCAAAGCCACAGCCGCCTGGCGCGCAACGGCTGAAAGAACTTCACGCTGCTTTGCCCCGGACCCTTCCAAAAAATCATAGTCCCCGGCTTCCTCATCCATTTGAACAAACATGGCTCCCAGCACTTTTTCCTGGGTTTTTATGGGGGTTACCAGCCACTCATTGGCGGGGGCATTTTTCGATGCCGGGGGAATAAGTACACTCTGGAATTCTTCGGATTCTTCCCCCAGCATCCGGGAAAAGACATAGATACCCTCATAGGTTGAAGGATATCGGTTGAATTGCTGTTCTTCTCCATTCACCAATCCAACCGAAGATGCCAGGACGAAATCTCCGGAGCGATTACGCTGGTATAACAGGGTCTTTTTTATACCCACTACAAACTGGAGCAGTCTGGCGATCGTCTCAAAGAGTTCTGTTTCCGTTTCAATATGTTCGGTGGCTTCGCTGACCAGCAAAAGGGTGGTCGCCATCAAAGCCTGTTCCTGTGAAGCGGAATACAAGCCCAAATTTTGGATTGCCACTGAGGTATAGCCGGCAAAGGCTTTCAAGATCGCTCGAGCTTCTTCTCCATAACGGTTGGGGTTTTCATAAACGATCTCGATCGCGCCCAATTTTTGGTTGGCATTGATGATGGGCGCCACGATAGCCGAATAATTCTTTCGTAATGCAAGGAATTTCCCCAAAGGCTCCGTCTCATCATAGCCATAACGGACAATGGGTTCCCCTTGCGCAATCGCGTATTTGACGAACTCAAGATCTTCCTCCAATAAAGAGGAATTCAGATCTTCTTTATTGACACCGATAGAGTCGATCACATTCAGCGATCCATCGCCAGCCAAATGCCAGATCACCCCTGCTGTGCAGGGTAGATTTTGACTGGCAATCTTAAGAACTGATTTGTAAATCTCATCCAGGGAATAATTACGGGAAAATATATTGGCGATCTCATGGAAACTTTCAGCCACTTTACGACGCCAACGTTCCGAGCGGTATATCAAAGCATTTTGCATGGCAATGGCAATGCCATCGGAGAGCATGCGGAATAGTTCGATGTCATTTTCCGTGAAAGCCTCAGGCTGCCGGCTCTGGATATCAAGCACCCCTAATACTTCGCCGGAAAAAATGATGGGGGTCGCCAGTTCCGAGCGAGGATCATCGGGGGGAAGATCAGTGGGAAGATAGAGATCATCATCCAGCACGTCATCTGAGCGATAAGGACGTCGCTTGCGTGCCACATAAGCAACAATCCCTTTTTCACTTTCCAGATCAAACCACAATCCGTTAGCTTTCAGAGCCTCACTGCTTTTACCCGTTCCCGTTCTGAAAACCACACGATTCATGACGCGATCGATAGTGAAAATATGAACATACGGGTAATCAAACTTTTCGCTGATGATATTGACAATGCTCTCCAGGAGTTTTTCCAGATCCAAGATCGAAGACAGCGCTCTGGTTATCTCGGAAACGATCTGGATCTTCTCATTTTGCTCTTGTACGCTTTGCAGCAGACGTGCATTATCAATAGCAGCCGCAATGGAATCTACCAGAATCTGAAGCACCAACAGATCATTCTGATGAAACCCGCTTTGGAAATTGCTTTGCACGTCCAGAACACCGATCACATCCTTTCCAATGAATAACGGAAAGCAGACTTCTGATCGTGTATCCGGTAAACCTGTGACGTAGTGGAATAAAGGATCTTGCTCTACATCGCTGCAGACGATCTCTTTTTTCTTTTGGGCACAGGTTCCTATCAACCCTTTGCCGATCGGAATACCATTTGCAAATATATCCTTGAAATCAGGATCGCGGCTGATATCCTTGCCGCTGCTGGCTTGAAACAACAGCTTTTCTTTTTTATCATCCAGCATGTAAATGGCAACAAAATAATAATGAAAAGTATGGGTGATGAGATCAGTTACCAGACGAAATATTTTATTGACATCACGCTGCTGAATGATCTTGGCCGCCACCGAACGTACCAGATCAAGCTGTTTGTTGCGCCACTCTTTGATGCGCATCTGATGGGTAAAGAAAAGGTCGATTGCTATCTGGTGTGCAAACCGGGACAATCCATCTTCCAATAGGGGGAAATAAGCTGCATCAATCTGATCAAGTTGCAGCACTCCGATGGTCCTGGCATGGAATATTAAAGGAATCGCCAATGACGATGCACCCTCGGAGGATAAATTCACCTGCCCGCCAGCGAGGAGGGCTTCTTTCATTAACGGGGAACACGCATCGGGATGAAACATGGTTGTACCTGTTTCATCCAGAAGGGGAAGGAAATTATCATCAAGCCAGATGTAAATCTTGGCATGTAGCCGGGTGGAAAAGAACTGTTTAATTTGTTTTAATTGTTCGCCAAGGTTTGTTTCATCCAGCAGGTTCCCGCTAAAATCGAGGATATCCTGCCACTCCCAGGAAATCCCGTTCACGGGAGTTTTTTTCAACAGGGACTCTCCTTATATTTCTCCATGGTAAGGATATTTCCACCGTCACCATTGAATGTGAAACTGACCACATCCATCAGTTTCTGCATAAAATATAGCCCCAACCCGCGCGGTTTGCGCGCACACGGATCTGATGATACATCCGGGGGAGCAATCAAGTCAGGATCAAAAGCTTGTCCATGATCATGCAACACAATGCGAATTCCATTGTCCAATATCTCATACGCACATTCGATCACGCCGCGATTTTCGCCACCATATGCATGGTCGATAATATTGGCAGCCGCTTCATCAGCAGCCATCTGGACATCATACACCGCGTCTTCGTCCAACCCCGCTTGCCGGGCAGCCTGGGCAAAAAAATCACGGATTTTTTCCAGATTAGAAAAATTCGCCGGGAAAACCTCTAGTGGCATACCAAACGATCAAAAGCTCCCTACTGCTTCAGCCGCGGTGTCAAACACCTTGTAATAAGGGATAAATCCCGCCAGGTCTAGGGCATCGTGAATTCGTTTGGGAACGCTCGCCAGGTAAAGTTCACCACGGTTGAAGCGTTTGCATTTCTTCTGTGCTGTGACCATAACCCAAAGACCCGCGCTGGAAATGAATTCCACATTGCTCATATCAAAAACAATATGGAACTCTCCCCCCTCGGTGATCTCATCGAATGTATCAGCCAATTGGGGTGCGGTTGAGCTATCAATCCTGCCACTTACTTCTAGCAAAACACATCGTTTCAGGGGAGTAGTTTTAATTTCCATCCGAGCCTCCAGCATTTCAATTAAAGAGTAACAAAAATTATATCATCCATAAATAGTAAGATATATTGTATATTAGCATACATGGGAAAAACAAGATGAAGAAAAACATACAGATCATTACTATTTTATGTCTAGTGGCATTCAGCATTTATATTCCGGTCAATCTGAAAGGAACGCAGGATGCCCATATGCTTTCTTTGCTTTCGGGCGATGAGAATATCCAGTACCCTTACCTGACACATATGTTAGTGGGTGGAAATTCATTGTTCGAATCCATCAAGAACTTCATTTCATACCAGCATTATTTTTACGGCTATCCTTTTTACCTCACCTCTGCAGTCACCATTTTCCCGGTACGACTGGTTGCCGGAGCCGACTTTTTAGACCGGGTACAGTTGAATTTGCTCCTGTTACGCCAGATCATCTCCGTAATTCCCATGCTACTCAGCATCGCATTGCTGGTCTACCTGCAAACCGGCTTCCAAGACTTGTTGAAAAGTATCTTCTTGTTCTTTCTTTTAATCACCATACCGGCGGTTACCCGCAATAATATTTGGTTCTGGCACCCTGATGCACTGGCTTTGTTGGGTATCGTCACTGCCATCTATTTCCTTAAAAAGGATAACCGGCAATTAGAGAAAAACTTTTATTATGCAGCCATCGCCAGCGGGATGTCTGCTGCTACCAAGGTGATCGGAGCTTTCTTCTTTCTGGCGGTCCTGCTTTACCTGGGGATGGCATTGAAAGAAAAACGGGGTGATGTAAAAACGCTGGGCAAAAAAGCGCTTTTCTTTTTGTTGATCTTCCTGCTGGTCTTCTTCCTCACCAATCCACTGCTGCTGATCCCCCAAACCAGAGCGCAGATCTTGAAGATCCAGACGCAGCAAAACAGTTATGTGCGTGAAGGTTGGACGGATGAAGATGTCTACCAGACCGGATTGAAAAGTTGGCTGCCATATTTCAACCAATGGTATGCTAACGGCATCATTTTGCTATTCCTTTTGGCCTCACTCGTCTACGGCATTTTGCGCGGACCGAATCGCCTGGTCAACTCCCTGTTGTTTGCATGGTTGATACCTTATTCCATTTATCTGCTTTTCTTTGTAGCGGTGAAACCCTTTCACTACCCGCTGCCTGTAATGATTCCTCTATTTTCGGCTGCTTTGAATTTTTTCCCAAATGAACGTACTTCTCATTCAAGTATGCTTCCAGGATCGCTACGCATTGCTATGGCAGGTCTGCTGCTCTTCATGGTGGTAAACAACAGCATTCTCTCAGGCAGAGTATATAAAGAGTATTATGAAAAAGAAGATCTGCTGCTGGCCTGCAACTCAGCGGCCGAAAATGAGGTGAACGGTGCCAGCGTCAATTTGTCAAGCTCAATATGGTATCGCATTGAGCAGTATGATCTGACCGTTGAACCGCAAAAACATTCCTTCTCGATCGGGCAAGGCCCTGCGCAGGTCAGCGCAACTGATGATAGGGGTGTAATAGCATGGGCTTGCCAGGATGAAAATGCCGCATATTTTTCTGCTGCGCGCTTAGCAACATCTTTTAAGAAAAGTCATCCGGCATTTACGGTGTGGGGACCGGATGGGCGGGAAATTAAGTAAAAATCGTTCGTAAAACACACTAATTTCCTTTTATAGCAAAAGAATTGGAGTTGTGGTAAAATCCAGTCCTTGCCTGGTATTTTGGGTTTTGGTATAATCTCATGGCTGTACCTTTATAACAAAAATAAATTGATAATTTCGAGCGCCGACGTAGCTCAAACGGCAGAGCAATCGCCTTGTAAGTGATAGGTTACGGGTTCGATTCCCGTCGTCGGCTCAGTTGTCAGTTAGCAAGTGGGTTAGTTCTTTTTTGCACGAACGGCTCACTTGTGTTCTGATGACA
>JAAZOK010000055.1 GCA_012797815.1 Chloroflexota bacterium
CTGGTTTGAAACAGTGGCAAAAGAAGAACGGCAAATATGGCTGAAGAGCGCCTTCAGTTGAGCCGCCGCCAACACCTGCCAGGCGCTAACTTTCTGCCCGGTTGATGCGGTGAGAAGCTGTGCTACCAGGCGGGCTTGCTGGGAATCTTGCAAAGGCAACAGCCCATCGGCATCGACGAGCGCCGCCAAACCATCCACTTTCTCAAGACCACCCCTGCTGAGTTGAAAGAACATACCGTATCCTGTTTTGTATTTATTGTAGCTGAAAAATGGCGGGGATCACCGCCCAGGGTTCAGGTTCGATATTGTTCAGCAATTCCAGTTCTCCCTGGCTGACAAGCTGCTGGCAGGCTTGCAACACATACTCCCTTTTCCAACCGAACAGCGTGCTTATCTTTTTAACCCGGGCAGCCCCCACCGAGTGCAGGTAACGGCGGAGGATGACCTGTTGTGATTGTGCTTCGGTCAGATAACGTGCCTGTTCCACGATGTATGGATACACCCGCGCGGCAATATCATAGATCATGGCATAACCCCAGCGACCTGCCTGGGCGACACCGACCGGGATGATCTTCATCTCGGTTTGCAGGTCAGTGAGAGCTTTATCAAAACGATATTTTTTGTCGGCAGAGGTCATGTGGGCTTCTTTGTGCAGATCCAGGGTATGCAAAGCGCCATGCTTGAGCAGCGCTTCATAGACGTTCTTGGATTCCACGCTCATCAAGCCGTTCTTGTACTGCACCAGATAATCATTCTCGTAATCCCCGTAATTGGGGGAGAGAGTATAAAAATAGGGTGCCAGTTCAAAAGAAAGGATGGTGGATTTCTTCCGTAACAGCTTGCCATAGTACCATACTCGCTTATCCAGCAGGTCATCCTTCCAACGCCAGGTGATATGACCGGGATCATCATGGGTATTGGGAACCGGGCGGTCACCGACCGTGGCATTCCACAGACTGGGCAGCGCATGCTCTTTGATCGGCCAGAAGAAAACGAAACCGCGCTCTTCTACAAAGCGGATGGCATCTTTTTCGTCGCGCAGCCAGGTCTTGCGCTCCAGATGATAGGTGCGAGTGCGGTATTTTTTGACAGCCTGTTGGAGCGTGTTCTTATCAATCATTGCGCAGAATGTGAGTGACGATATTGGAGCCACTGCCGCCGATATTCTGTGCCATGCCGATGTGCGCTTTATCGAGCTGGTTCTCGCCGGCGGTTCCGCGCAACTGTTCGATGACCTCCACCAGCTGGTACATGCCGGTGGCGCCCACGGGATGCCCGCGGGCTTTCAAACCTCCCATAGTAGCAACGGGCAGCGTACCATCCAGGCGGATGACGCCATCCAGAGCCAGTTGTGGTCCTTTGCCGCGCTCGGCAAAACCGCAGGCTTCCAGTGCAAGAGCAGCCATGATGGTGAAGGCATCATGATATTCGAAGAAATCGATCTCCTGCGGAGAAATGCCTGCCTGCGCATAGGCATTTTTACTGGAACGTTCGGCGGCGCTCAACCAGGTAGGATCCTTGCGATCATGGACGGCGATGGTATCGGTGGCGGCAGCCGACCCCACCACGCGGATGATCTTCCCGCTGACACGTTCTGCCGGCACCAGGATGATGGCAGCAGCACCATCTCCGATGGGGGAGGAATCCAACAAATTGATGGGATCACAGATCATGGCAGCATTGACGAATTTCTCTTCGCTCAACGGCATGTGAAAGCGGGCATAGGGATTGTGCATGGCATTGGCGTGGGCATTGATCGAAAAATTGGCAAAATCGCGATGCTTCCACCCGGTTTCATAGATATAGCGTTGCATAAGCAGGGCATTGAGGGCTACAAAAGACAACCCCTGATCGGCTTCCCAATCTGCACTGGCGGCGGTGGCCAGGCTGGCGGTAATCTCGCTTGAAGGGGAATCGGTCATCTTTTCGACCCCAACCGCCAGGGCGATATCTATCTCTCCTGATGCCACGGCCAGAAACGCTGCCCGAAAGGCAGCCGAGCCGGAACTGCAGGCGGATTCCAGCCGTACTGCGCTGACATTCTTGGCGCCGATCCAGTCGGTGATATATGCGCCGAGATTCTGCTGCCGGTTGGCAGAAGCGGACATCATGTTCCCGATGTATACCCCATCAATATGGTCAATGCCGCAATCCTGCACGGCAGCGAAAATGGCATCCCCGGCTAATTCCTTGAGTGATTTATCCCAGTGTTCATCCACTTTGGTCTGACCGATCCCGATGGCTGCTACTGCTCTCATTCTTTCTCCTGCAAATGATAGTTTCTGATATTATAAGGTGCGTACCTATCAGTTTCTATCTAAAATCAAATCTTTTTTACCGTTTTGCAGGAGTCAAGCTTATGATCATCGATATCAGCATTCCTCTATCTCCCGATATGGTGCGCTGGGAAGGCGACCCGCCCATGATCATCCGGCAGGTGTTGAAGATCAAAGACGGTGCTGCATACAATTTGAGCCAGGTGAAGATGAGCGTTCACCAGGGTACGCACATGGATGCCCCCCGCCATTTTCTGGAGGAAGGAGCATTGATCGAAGACTTCCCGCTGGAAGTGCTGGTAGGAGAAGCACAGGTGGTGCACATCCCGCGGGAGGTTCACAGCATCACCGCCGAGGTGTTGCGGTCAAGTGGAATCCAGGCGGGAACGCAACGCGTCTTGCTCAAGACGCGCAACTCCGAATTTTGGAAGAACTGTCCGCAGGAATTCCAGCAGGATTTTGTGTCCCTCAGTCTGGATGGAGCCGATTACCTGATCGAACGGGGTGTCAGACTGGTCGGTATCGATTATCTCTCCATTTCCCCGGGGGATGATTTCAGACCGGTGCACGCGCGCCTGATGGAAAACGGCATTGCCATCGTCGAAACGCTGGACCTATCCGCAGTGGAAGCGGGCATATATAAACTGGTGTGCCTGCCGCTTAAACTGATGGGAGTGGAAGGGGCGCCGGTGCGTGCCATCCTGATGCGGGATTGATCAATGTGGCACGGGCAGGGTGAAACCACCATCCACCACGATCACCTGACCGCGGATCATGAAGGCTTCCTGCGAGCATAAGAACGAGACCACCCCGGCGATATCCTCGGGAGTCGTGATCCTGCCGGCAGGAGTATGCTGTACTGCCCGCAAGATAACGGTGGGATCGGAGAGCAGCGAGAAATGCTTCAGCGCTTCCGTTTCGACCACGCCCGGTGAGACTGCGTTCACCGCAATATTTTTCTCCGCCAGTTCCACCGCCAGATAGCGCACCAGTGCTTCCAGAGCGGCTTTGCTGGCACCCACCGCGATGTATTCCGGCATGACGCGCACCGACCCGGGGCTGGAAATGGCGACGATCTTGCCACCACCGCGTTTCTCCATCAGAGGGACCGCCAGTTGGGCGGCAAACAGCAGAGCGCGGGCATTCACGTTCATGGTGTGATCCCAGCCCTCCGGGCGCTGCTGCAGAGCCGGGCGGTTGAATCCGGAGGCGGCGTTACTGATGAAGATATCCAGCCCGTCGAATTCCTGCCTCACTTTGTGAAAGAGATTTTCGAGGTTATCCAGTTTGCCGATATTGGCTCTGACCACCAGGGCTTTGCGCCCCATGGCACGCACCTGTGCCGCGGTATCCTCCGCCGGCTCCTGGTTGCGGACGTAATTGACGATGATATCGGCTCCCTGGCGGGCGAGTTGTAAGGCAATGGCTTTCCCGATACCGCGACCGGAACCGGTCACCAGGGCAATCTTTTCTGCAAAAAGTTGGGTAGTATCTTCACTCATAGCGGTTTCCTTTCAGAGACTCGGCAGTGAAAGCACTGCCATTCTCCCTATTTTAACCCCCGGGATTTATGATAGGATACTCTTAAATTCAGCGTGTGGGAGCGTTGTATGGAGCGGAATCAAGAGATCATCGATCGCTGTATGCGGCATAACTTTTGGACCTGGGCGGCACAAAAAGAGATCCAACCGATCGCTGTCCAACGTGCCCAGGGGGTGTACTTCTGGGATTTTGAGGGCAAACGCTATCTGGATTTCAATTCCATGGTGATGTGTGCCAATATCGGGCACGGCAATGCCCATGTGGTGGAAGCCATGTGTAACCAGGCGCGCGAGCTGCCCTTTGCCGGTCCGCACATGGCAACCGAGATCCGTGCTCAGGTGTGCGAAAAGTTAAGCGAGATCCTGCCCAAAGGGCTGAACCGTTTTCTCTTCACCCTGGGCGGGGCGGATGCCAATGAAAATGCCATCAAGCTGGCGCGCGCGGTCACCGGCAGGCACAAGATCCTGGCACGCTACCGATCCTACCACGGGGCAACCCATGGTGCGCTGGCACTTTCCGGGGACCTCAGGCGGGTCGCCTGGGAACCGGATGTGATGGGCAGTGTGGTACATTTTCCCCCGGTTTATCGCTTCCGCGATGACCTGGTGCCGGATGCCATGCAGTTATCGGATGAAGCATACAGTGCCCGGCATTTGGAATATCTCGAGCAAATCATCCGCTATGAGGGGGCAGATTCCATCGCTGCCATCTTCCTGGAAGCGGTCACCGGCACCAACGGCATTCTCATTCCCCCGGACGGTTATCTGCAGGGCATGCGCGCTTTATGCGACCGTTACGGTATCTTGATGATCGTGGACGAGGTGATGAGCGGATTCGGCAGAACGGGAGCATGGTTCGCGGTCGATCATTGGAAAGTGCGACCCGATATCATGACCATGGCAAAAGGACTCACTTCTGCTTATGCCCCCCTGGGTTTGGTGGCGATGACGGAAGAAGTGGCAGCGCATTTCGACCATGAAAAATATGTGGGCGGCTTGACCTACAATGGGCATCCCATGTCACTGGCAGCCGCGCTGGCAAATATCGAGGAACTGCAATCCCGGAACCTGATCGGCCACACACACCGGATGCAGACGGTCATGCTGGATTTGATGCACGGACTGCAAGAAAAACACCCCGCGGTGGGTGATGTGCGTGGCATCGGCTTATTCGGAGCGATTGAATTAATAAAAGATAAGAAATCCCGCACCCCCCTTGGAGAATACGGAAAAAGCCCTACAATACTTAAGCAATTGACCGGGATCACCTTATCCAAAGGCTTATTTCATTATATTCACGATAATCTGATCCTGATCATCCCACCGTTGATCATCCAACCCCATGAGCTGCAGGAAGGATTTGCGATCCTGGATGAAGCGTTGAAGATCACGGATGACAGAATGTAGGAAAGGAATTCATCCTGATATGGAAAATAACGAGAACAAAGTTGAGAAAGTCATCATCCTGGGGTCCGGACCAGCCGGTCTGGCAGCCGCTTTATATGCCGCCCGGGCGGAATTATCTCCGCTGGTATTGACCGGAACGGAGATCGGGGGGCAAGCCGCCACCACCTCTGTGATCGAGAACTATCCGGGTTTTCCTGAGGGAGTAGGCGGCAGCGAATTGGCAGATCTGCTCAGCAAGAACGCGGAAAAATTTGGCGCGCGTTTTGAATACGATGTGGCTACCTCTGTGGATCTTTCAAAGCGACCCTTTCAACTTGCCACGTACGGCAAACAATTCTCGACTCAGACCCTGATCATTACCACCGGAGCCAGCCCCAATAAACTGAACGTACCCGGTGAGAAGGAATTGACCGGCAGGGGTGTATCCTACTGTGCCACTTGCGATGGCTGGTTTTTCAAGGATAAGAAAGTAGCAGTGGTGGGGGGCGGTGACAGCGCACTGGAGGAAGGTTTGTTCCTGACGCGCTATGCCTCTTCCGTTACGATCATTCACCGGCGGGATGAACTGCGCGCAGGAGCGCTGTTACAAAAACGCGCTATGAACAATCCCAAAATCTCGTTCATCTGGGATACCGTGGTCGAAGAGATCAACGGGACGGATGCACTCACTTCCCTGACCTTGAAGAACAAGAAGACCGGGCATAGCAGTAACTTTCCGGTGGATGGGCTGTTCATCTTCATCGGGCACAGTCCCAACACAGCCCTGTTCAAGGATGCCCTGAAGATGGATGAAAAGGGATATATCGAGACCGATAAGTTGATGCAGACCAGCCTGGCAGGCGTGTTTGCAGCGGGCGAGGTCACGGATGCGGTTTATCGCCAGGTGGTCACCTCCGCGGGCATGGGGGCGGCGGCTGCCATTCAGGCTACCCGCTTCATCGAGAGCGAGGAAGAATAGCGCTGATCCTTCACAAAGAGCCCTGTGCTCTAGCGATGGTGCTCTTTATGTCTCCCGGCAAGTTGACAAGAGTTGACAGCAAAAAAATATTGAAATCCGGAAACGAAGTCCGTATCCAGGAACAAAAAAACATCTGATGTCTCTGACATCAGATGTTTTCCTTTCTGTGTACGAAGTGTTAGAGGTACATATCTCGCTTCTGATAAGTGAAATATGCTGCCGCAGTAAAGCCGATCGAGATCCCTAGTGAGAGGATCACATAGGTGGGATCAAGGCTCAAATTGCGCAGCAGACCGGCGGCATCGAAATATTTGAAGGGGGTGACATACCGCAAGAACTGCAGTTGTTCATCCAAGCCGATGATGATGGAAATGAAATAGCTGACCAATAAGATCGACACTGCCAGCGATCCCGCGCGCTTATGCTGTTTCATGGCACATCCCAACAGGATGCCCAATGACAAGAAGATCAGTTGCAGCAGAGCGAATGACCGCATGCTGACCGCCACAAAATCATAGAACGTGGCGTCGGGTTGATAGTTTTGCGCGCCGAGCAGAGTGATGCCCCAGGTGACCAGCAGCAGAAGGGCGCAGTTGACGGCGGCAGCGGCGAATTTAGCGCTGATCAATTGGGCGCGGGGTACCGGCAGGGTGAGCGAAAACTCGACCGTTTTATCTCTTTCTTCTTTGGAGATGATATCGCTGCCCCACATGGCAGCGGAGATGGTGAGAATGAGACTGCAGTAGATGACCATGATGCCGAAGAATCCGGTCACTGAGGTCAGATTGAAGGCATTCATATTGAGCGCCTGCAATAGCGAGGGCGGCATACTATCCAGCACCACCAACAGATCGGGATTCTGGTAGAACGCCGAAAATTTGGAAAAACCCACCATGGAGAAGAGGATGGTAATGCCGCTCCAGATGAGCAAGGATTTGAAATTGGCGCGCAATTCACGCATAAAAATGTTCACGTTTTTGCTCCTTTATACTGCAGAAGAGATGTTCCTGTGCTGGTAGAGCACATAACTTCCCAGCAGAGCGATCAGGATGATGCCCACACTGATCATCATCAATGGAAAATCCCAGGCAGCGTGATTGACGATATAGCCGGGGGCGAAGTGTTTGAAAGGAGAAAGAATTTCCAGACTTTTCTCCCCGATCATATCCCCAAAGGCATTCAAGATATACAGACCGAAGACCAGACCCATGGAGAAGGGAGTGACACTACGCACCCTCCTGACCAGCAATGAGATGAACATCCCGACGCTCAGGAAGAACAGTTGAAAGATGCTCACGCTCGACAGCAGTAAGATGACGGATTTCCATTGATAGACCTGCCCGGCATCGAAGAGCTTGATGAGAGGGAAACTGACTACCCACACCACCGCATTGGTGATGGTCAGCGCTGCCAGCGCTGCCAGCAATTTGGCGCTCATGATGCGGATGCGGCTGACCGGTTTTGAGAGCAGAAAATCGGCAGTCCATTCACTTTCTTCGATGGATACCAGGGAAAAACCATAATTGGCTGCCTGGATGGCAAGACAGATCTGGCAGAAGACAAACAGCAGGGCGAAGAATCCCAGAATGTTCGACCAGTCCATATCCACCATGCCGAAAGCGACCAACAGTTCCCTGGGGAAACTTGCCATCAGTTCGCTCACCATATTCGATTGTGAAGCAAAGCTCTGGAAGAGCGATAGGAAAACCAGGATCAAAAGCGCGATGGAGAAGGACCAGATGAATACAGAACGTATTTTTTGTTTGAACTCATGGAGAAAGATATTCATCGGCAGCCTCTATTCGTAGTAATGCATGAATATTTCTTCGAGGGTCAGATCCTCAACTGTCAGGTCGGAGATCTTGCCGGAACTGAGGAGCTGTGTAATCGTGTTGATATCCCCTTTGTAGAAGAAATGGAGGGCGCCATCGGAGCGCTGCAGATCACTCACGCCCGGGATGGCGAACAATTTTTCATCCAGGTGGGCAGAAGTGACACGGACCTTCTTATAATTATCCTTTTGCAGGGTTTTGATATCCTGCACATCGATGATGCTGCCTTCCTTGATGATAGCGACGCGGTTGCACAGGCGTTGCACTTCCCCCAGGATATGGGATGAGAAGAAGACGGTCGCGCCGCGCTCGTTTTCCTGTTGGATGAGATTGAAAAATTTCTGTTGCATCAAGGGATCAAGACCGGCAGTGGGTTCATCCAGGATGATCAGTTTGGGTTGGTGAAGCAACCCCTGTACGATCCCCACTTTTTTCTTGTTGCCGTAAGAAAGATCATCGATCCTCCTTTTCAGATCCAATTCCATCAGATCAGACAATTCATGGATGCGTTGCGTGCAGTCTTTGCGATAGAAACTGGCGGAATATTTCAGCAAGTCGATCACCTTCATGCCTTCGTAATAAAACACCTCGGAGGGTAAATAACCGATCTCCTGCCTGATCTCGGGACCGTATTGGATGCAATCCTTGCCGAAAATGCTGGCATTCCCGCCGGTGGGATAGATCAAAGATAGAAACAGGCGAATGGTGGTGGATTTGCCCGCGCCGTTGGGTCCGATGAACCCGAATATCTCGCCTTCTTCCACATTGAAAGATACATCGATAATACCGCGGGCTTTGCCGTAATATTTGGTCAGGTGGTTGGTTTCAATCATACTCATAATACCTTCTCCTCTTTTCATTTTTAAACGTCGTGGGCTTGACGAACCTTGGCTGATAAAAAAGCGATGCTACTTCCTTGATGGATCGGGATTATGGGCAAAAAAAGACCACCACATCCGGCAGCCTCATCAAAAAACCACAAGGATAGAATTTACCACCAGGTATTAGGAGTGTCAAGATGGCAGAGAGTGCGCTCTTACAGGAAGAAAAAGGGCAGATCTGGTTTTGCGGTGGAGTAGATTTCTATTTTTAACGGTGGGTTTTCGCGTTGATAAAGCCATCGTGAGATGTCTCGCAGGTGCCCGGGATGACGCAAAGAGAAAGGTGGGTCGGAACCCACCTTTCAAAAAAGCCTATCAATCCAACGGGTGCTTTTCAAGCGGATCCTCCAAAGTGATCAGCTAGATCCCAATATTCTGGCATTCCGTATCACAAGTATCGCCGTCAGGCGGATCGCATTGTTCCCAATC
>JAAZOK010000092.1 GCA_012797815.1 Chloroflexota bacterium
CCACTACCCGCTGTATCCCCCTCCAACAGGATCAGGTAGCGGGGAAGTGTGTGGTATGTGGAAAAGACACCCGCACGAGAGCCTATTTTGCAAAGGCATATTAGGAAGAGCCATGCCGGCTGTTGATCTGACCTTACTGAATACACGCGTGCAGTCACTGCAGCTTTTCCGCAGTGACCCGCGTGTTTATTTGGCAAAGTTGGATGATCTGCTGGTGTTATACACCACCGAAAAAATCAAGTTAGGGGAAAATGTACCCATACAGACCCTCTTGCCACAAAAAAACATACCCGATCTGGTTCTTCACAAGATCATCGAAACTTTTCCTTCCCTGGCTGCTGAGTATCCCGATAACGCTGTGTATCTGAGTGATGCCCTGTGGGGACGCGAGCATCTGGAATTCAAGTTGCTGGCAATTCATCTTCTCATGAGTCTCCCATCCAGCCAATGGCAGGAGATCGGCAGCCGTCTACCACGTTGGACGGCTGAAACGGATGAAGAGCTGCTGCGGAAAACCATCCTGGACCTGCTGGCACGATCAGATATCGATAATATTAGACCGCTTCGCGCTTACATCGAGCAAATTTTCACCTCACAAGATCAAACACTCAGAAAACTGGCTTTTCAGTCACTTGTGAATATGATCGAACAAAAAGATTTTAACGATCTACCCTGGGTTTTTCGTATCATCTCACCCATGATAAAAGAAGCTTCATTGCCTTTGGTGCGAGAGTTGTCTCAAATTATCATTGCACTCATTAAGAAGTCAGAGATTGAAACAGCCGCATTTTTGTGTGATATGTACCAGCAATCTAACAATGAAAAAGCCCGTAAATTTATTCGCAAGGTCACCCCGCTTTTTAGTGCAGAAAAGCAAAATATTCTCAATCAGGTCATCGCCCAATATTGATCTTTCAGCATTATAAACGTTCCATTAGCGCTCTATTCTATCTACCCCTGCTCTGGTATAATTTACCCTATGACTGGTCCCTTATGTGGTCGAAATTGACTGCTCGAGAGGAGACTTGCTAATGAAAAGGAGAAAGCAACGTCATGACTATGACAAAAGAGGAAAAACAGAAAGTAATAGATAACTTTAAAACGCACGAACATGATACCGGTTCTACCGAAGTTCAAATTGCACTTCTTACGAACCGTATCACCCAATTAACCGAACATTTAAAAGTTCACAAGCATGATGAGTCATCCCGCAGGGGATTACTCAAACTGGTTGGTCAGCGCAGAAGATTTCTGGCATATCTCAAGAAAAAGGATTACAAGAAATATCTTGCAGTGACCGAGAGTTTAAAAATTCGTACTAAATAAGGTAAAAAACCCATCCGGAGTAGATGGCTAAAGCACCATCTACTCTTTTTTTGGGGAAATCCCGCAGGTTGGGCATTGAGAGATGATGAAAAACGACTTTTCTTTATTTCTCAGTTCCTGACTATGCGGGGGAAAGAGAGAATACAAATGCAACAAAAAGCTATTAGCTTTAGTGGTGCCAATGGTAACCACGAATTTACGTTCGAGACCGGCAAATTAGCAGGTCAGGCTGGCGGCGCAGTAACCTTCCGTGTCGGAGATTCGGTGATCTTCGCTTCAGCCACCATGTCCAACGAAACACGCGAAGGGATTGATTTCTTCCCTTTGAGTGTTGAATATGAAGAAAAGATGTATGCCGGTGGTCGCATCCCCGGTGGCTTCTTCCGTCGTGAAGGTCGCCCGGGTGATGACGCAGTTCTGGTGGCGCGTCTGACAGATCGCCCTTTGCGCCCTCTGTTCGATCAAAATATGCGCAACGAAGTCCAGATCATGATGTTCCCTATCTCATCTGATGGGGAGAACCCACTCGATATCATGGCGATCAATGCAGCTTCTGCAGCCCTTATCATTTCAGATATCCCCTGGAGTGGTCCTGTTGGCGCAGTAAGAGTCGGTCGTGTGGACGGAGAATTCATCATCGATCCCACCTTTGAACAAATGGATATATCCGACCTGGATCTGCGCATCGCAGGTACAAAAGATGCCATATTAATGGTTGAATGTGGTTCAAATGAGGTTAAGGAAGATGATATGATCGCAGCCATCAGCTTTGGTCATGCATCCATCCAATCCATCATCGCCGTTCAGGAAAAGATGGCAGCGGAAGTGGGCAAAGCCAAACGCGATGTACCCACCTTTGGCATTGATCCGGCGCTGGTCAACGAAGCCTATGAAAAGGTTTCCGGCAAGATAAGCGCTGCACTGGATGCACCACATTCCAAAGCTGAATTGGACGAAGCCATCCATGGCATCGAGGAAGAGCTGCTCGATTCATATATCAACGAAGAGGATGAAGATAATGCCACCCTGCTTCAAAATGTCAAAGAAGCTTTTCACGATGCCTACAAAAAGGTCGTGCGTGAACGTATCCTGGATAAAGGCATGCGCCCCGATGGTCGTGATTCCAAACAGATCCGCCCCATCTGGTGTGAAGTAAACACCAGTCCGCGTGCGCATGGCTCCGGTTTGTTCACCCGTGGTGAAACACAGGTCATGACCCTGGCTACCCTTGGCACTCCCAAAGAGGCCCAGGAGATCGATGATCTCACTCCCACCGAATCCAAACGCTATATCCACCATTACAATTTCCCACCCTTCTCGACCGGTGAAGTTCAGCGACCACGTCGTTCTCGCCGCGAGATCGGGCACGGTGCCCTGGCAGAACGTGCCCTGGTTCCGGTTCTTCCGGATAAGAGTGTATTCCCTTACACCATGCGCCTGGTATCAGAAGTCTTTTCCTCCAATGGATCGACTTCCATGGCTTCCGTTTGCGGATCAACCCTGGCGCTCATGGATACGGGTGTGCCGATCAAAGCTCCGGTAGCCGGTATTGCCATGGGATTGATCAAGGAAAATGATCGCTACGTGGTGCTTACCGATATTCAGGGTCTCGAAGACCACCTCGGTGATATGGATTTCAAAGTTGCCGGCACCACCGATGGCATCACTGCCCTGCAGATGGATATCAAAATCAAGGGGATCACGCCTGAGATCATGTCGCAAGCGCTGGCACAAGCGAAGGATGCCCGTTTGTTTATCTTGGGGAAAATCACCGAAGCAATCGCACAGCCCCGTCCTGAACTTAAGGATTATGTACCCAGGATCACTACGGTGAAGATTCCGGTTGATAAGATCGGTGCCATCATCGGACCCGGAGGGAAAACCATCCGCAGTATCCAGGAAGAAACCAAGACCCAGATCGACATCGCGGAAGACGGAACGGTTTTCATTGCAGCCGTCGATAAGAACGATGAACAGAACGCCAGAAATTACATTGAACGTCTGATCGAAACACCCGTTATCGGCAGGATCTACACCGGGAAAGTGACCAAGATCGTTGATTTTGGCGCTTTTGTGGAAATCCTGCCCGGTGTGGAAGGTCTGGTACATATTTCCCAGCTCAGCCTGGAACACATTAAATCTGTCCAGGATGTGGTTGAAGAAGGCGATGAGATCTCTGTGATGATCACCGATATCGACAGCCGCTCCGGAAAGGTACGCCTTTCTCATGTAGCAGCCCTGGAAGGCTGGAGCGTGGAAGAAGCACGTGAGAACGATAAACACTTGAACGGCAGCGGTAGGAGTAGCAGCCGCGGCAATAGCCGTGGCGGCAATCGCGGTCACCGCCGTGATTAATGAATTAACGACTACATTCTAACTAAACAGAAGGAGCCGATGGATAAAAATCGGCTCTTTTCTTATTCACGGCTGGTTGGCAGATACGGCATACGGGGACCTTCTTTGCCAAGTAATTCGCAGAGGGCTGCCCGCATAGCGGTGCGGTCATCCCACGGGTATTCGGTTGTTTCAAAACACATGGATTGCTCGTGTCCCTTTCCACAAACGATCACCAGATCATCCCTGTTTGCCATCTTAAGCGCCTGCCGGATAGCATTCCCACGGTCGGGAACAACCAGATAATCCTTTCCCTCAACACCCCCTGCCCCTTCCGCAGCGGTCACCATTTCATCAAGAATATCCTCTAACTTTTCGGTGCGTGGATCTTCGGCGGTGAAGATGCATACATCCGCCAGGTTTATCCCTTCAATCGCCATCATTTTTCGCTTCTCACGATCCCGCAATCCCGCCGAACCGAACACTGCCAGTACTCTCTTCCTGGTTAGTTGGCGGGCAGTCTGTAAAGTCACTTTCATGGCATTAGGCGTATGGGCAAAATCCACAATGGCGGCAAAATTCTGCCCCATGTTGATGCGCTCCATTCTCCCCGGCACTCCGCCCAAAGCTTTGATCCCTCTGCTGATCTCTTCTGGCACAATCTTTAATCCCAGGCTGGTCGCCCCGATCGCTGCCAAAATGTTCGATACGTTATATTCCCCTACCAGATTGCTTTCAACATCGATCTCCTGACCCCTACAATCGATTTGCAGTCGCAATCCTTTTATGGAATGTTCTTCATGCACGATCTTAATCTCTGCATCGTTTTTTCGACTATACGCAGCAACCTGAATGCTTTCGAAAGAGGGATCCGCTAATATGGTTGTAATGGATGAGTAAGACCGATCATCTTTATTGATAACAGCCAGCCGGATATTGCCCCCCCGCTTGGGTGACGTCTCCGCCAGCATGGTCAGCAATTGGGCTTTGGTTTGAACGTAATTCTCATAAGTTCCATGGTAATCCAGATGTTCATGGGTCACATTGGTGATCACTCCAATATCATATTCACAGGCGGCTACTCGCTGTTGTGCCAAACCATGAGAAGTCGTTTCTAACACCACATGCGTCATACCATTTTCAACCATACGCGCCAACAATTCCTGTACCAGGGGAGATTCGGGTGTGGTGACATGAAAACCCGTGTCAATAGCTTCCTCCCCAATCACCGCATTGACCGTCGAGATCATTCCGACCTTTATCCCCGCCTGTTTCAGTATCTGATAAATAAGATTCACCGTGGTGGTCTTGCCATCCGTACCGGTCACGCCGGTCACCACCAATTTGCGGGCAGGAAAATCATGATACGCTGCTGCCAGATAAGCCAGTGCCTTTCTGGCATCCTCAACCTGCAAATAAACATCAGGATATTCTTCCACCCATTTTGCTTGGGTACCGACTACCAGGGTCGCCCCGCGGTTTACCGCATCCGCAATAAAATCATGTCCGTCAAAATATTCCCCTTCAAAAGCAACAAATACACTCCCCGCGGTAACCTTGCGGGAATCAAAAACCACATTGGATACCACTCCTGGTGGAATGACCGGGAGTGTTCGTAAAATGCCGGGGCAATTCACGATCAGATCGGCAAATGATTTGGAGCGGGTCATTGATCTGGACCAACCTTGTGCCGCTCAATTTCATCGCGGATAGCTGCCAGTTTTCGTTTGATAATAGTGAAATTCACCCATACGGTGATCGGTGCCGAAATTACCAATCCGACCAACATATACATGGGGCGCGTACCTTTTTGCATATCCACCACATACCCTCCCCCAATCGCCACCAGTGCAATCCCGATCGTCACCAGCGCCACCACTCCATATTGCTTTCGTATGGTCTGTTTGATCCTTTCATCTAATTCACGGTTCGAATCTTGAGTATTCATAACGGCAGATTATATCATTCCCTTTCCTTGTTTTTTCTGCTCTGACAATAGAAAATAGCCCCGACGCACATGACACCACAGCCACTCAGTATCCATTGCCAGCCCTGCGTCGATAGCCCCAGAATCACGCGAAAATGAAAATCCACAGGCAGCACCATCAAAGGCACAAAAGAAGACAGGGTTGCATTTTCATCGGCGGGTGCGATCGATAACCAAACCCGCGCATTTGAAAGCTGCCGATCCTTGCTCTCGATGTTCCAGCGGATATCCATTTCATTTGGTAGATTCAGTGGCAGGATGATCGTGCTGCCGGGAGTCACAAGCGCCGATGCGACTTCCATTCTCGCTTTGAATAATACCGTGCCATTCAGCCCTTCTGCCTGCTCTACCGATGCATCTGGGTCTTTTTCTTCCAGTTTTAACTGGACGACCATATTTTTTCCATACCAGGGTCGCCGGAGATAGCGTAAACGTAGCCGGTAATGATCTTTTAATTGGTTCAATTCTTCGACCAGTCCGAGATTCGACTCCAGATCAAAATTCTTCTCTGGGAAGAAATACACCTCATCCACGATCGTGCCATCCTGGTTGATCCATATCAGCATACCGATCACGAATAAAAGGACGATGATCGCCAGCCTTTGAATGCGCTGATATTGCTTCATAAATTAGTTATATCCCATTCGTACCTTGAGTATTAAATACACAGGCAGTATAACAAAAAAATTGATACACTTATAGAAAATTTTTTTCCAGGAGCAATCATAATGCGAAGACATCCCCCAGAACCCTTCCGGATCAAGATGGTCGAACCCATTCATCTGATATCGCGTGCAGAACGCCAGAAAGCCATGCAGCTAGCCGGATACAATCTTTTCTCCCTGAAAGCACAAGATGTATTTATCGATCTTCTCACTGATTCCGGTACCGGGGCGATGAGCCAGCACCAGTGGGCTGCCATCATGGAAGGAGATGAATCCTATGCTGGAGCGAGCTCATACTACCATTTGAAACAGACCATGCAGGATATTTTTGGTTTTGAGTATTTTGTTCCGACCCACCAGGGTCGTGCGGCTGAAAACATCTTAAGTGCTATTCTGGTAAAAGCGGGGGATATCATTCCATCCAATATGCATTTCGATACCACCGATGCCAATATTCGAGCCAGGGGCGGTAATCCAACAAATTGCGTGAACAAGGAAGCTTTCATCGTTCATTCTTCCAACCCGTTCAAAGGAAATATGGATTTGGAAGCCCTTGAACAACTCATCCGGGCAGCAGGGACAGAGAAAATACCCTTCGGTTGTATCACGATCACCAATAATGCCGGCGGTGGGCAACCGGTCTCGTTACAGAACATAAAAGAAACCGCTGCTCTCTACCATCGTTATGACATTCCATTCTTCATCGATTGCTGTCGCTATGCGGAAAATTGCTATTTCATCAAACAAAGAGAACCCGGTTATGCAGATAGATCATTGCTGGAAATCGCCCACGAGATTTTCTCGGTCGCTGATGGTGCCTTTATGAGTGCCAAGAAGGACGCCATTGTCAATATCGGTGGTTTTCTGGCAATGCGGGATGCCAAGCTCTTCCAAAAGGTCCGCAATGAATTGATCTTACGAGAAGGCTTTGTAACCTACGGCGGGCTAGCAGGTAGAGATCTGGAAGCCATGGCGGTGGGATTAATGGAGGGGCTGGATGAAGAATATCTGGCATATCGCACCGGTCAGGTAGCCTATCTGGCACAAAAACTGCTTGATGCCAGCGTCCCCGTCATCGAACCTGCCGGCGGACATGCTGTTTATATTGATGCGGGAAA
>JAAZOK010000141.1 GCA_012797815.1 Chloroflexota bacterium
GGCGCTGTGCTGGCATGCAAAAAAGACCCGTTCATAGAACCTGGCTGTGGTTTGTGGTCCGAAGCCACCGATAACACCTGCTGTTTTCATTGAAATACCCTTAAAATACAATCCATTTATAATACATCCGAACCCTTCAGATTAACGGCCCGAAATTTGAACAACAAATGTTTCAAATTCTAAACCAATTCTGCGCTTCGAAAAAAGGAAATAAACCGGTCGTATTAAAAGTCCTATTGTTCACCCCAACGATATTTCTTATGGTGGCGCAAGGTATCCAGATCGCAATTCAAGCACAATCCATTATGGCAGCAGATCACACCACCACACTCGGGACAAAGCCATTCGGATTCTTGTTTTTGCAAAAATTTCTGAATGCCAAACTTTTTGATATATTCCAGATTTGCCAGCATGCTCATATGGTATTTTGTGCGGTAGCGCTGATCAAGCGCTTTCAAGCGGCTGCAAGGGAAGTCTTCACATTCGAAACAAAAGCGAACCAGCCCTTTCCCTACCAGATCACAATGCGCCTGCATGTGGACACAATGCTTACCACGCGGCAAACAACCGGGACAATACTTCTTATTAAATCCCTGTTCCTTCAGATGATTTTGCATTGCTAGATAACTGACGCATAAGGCGCAGTTCATACCACAGGGAGCGATGAGGTGTTCTTCCATTTTCAGCAATACCCTTTACTTAATATAATAAACACATTATAGCTACTTGTCCTTAATAAGAGACAGACCGCATTTTACCGGGCGGTCTGTTTTACATCACAAAAGCTGGATGTGACAGTGGAGATGGCGGGAATCGAACCCGCGTCCGAAAGAATAGAGCCTCGAACATCTACGAGCGTAGGTGATTGTTCATCTCATTGCAGACAGGGCAATCACCCAACCAGATCTGCAACCAGCCACTTGGACCCTAGAGTCCGCTTACGCCTGGAGCGCGGCACAAACAGGCGGCACTCCGGTCTTGTGACGCCTGCTCCATCTCTGACCGGAGAACAGGATGGGCAGACGTGGTCTAGCTAGAGACCATGAACTCTGTTCAACTGCTTACGCAGCTAAAGGAAGAGTTGCATAATTTGTGCGTTTGGCACTTGTTGTTTGTACTGATTTTATGAGGTCGGTACCTCTCAGCTCGCAGTCCGGGTTCAGCCTCCTCCGTCGAAGCCTATCATCCCCGAATACCAATTCATTATAACGGATAAACATTAAAAGAATATTGGAAATTGCCGATATGGGAGGATGCAAATTGGCATAAAACATGCAATAATTAAGACATGATAATTGGAATTGATCTCTCAGAAAAGAATACTGTAACATCCTGGACAGATATTGCCAAAAACCAGGTGCGGTTTGCATATCTGAAATGCACGGATGGGGTGAGCGGTAGCGTGGCTACCTACAGGACCTACAAACAGGCTGCCAAACAAAGTGGGCTGCTGGTAGGTGCTTATCACTGGTTGAATCCGACGCAGGATGTGAGCGTACAGGTAGATCATTTTCTACAGAGTGCCGCCGTAGAAGAAGATGATCTACCCCCGGTCGTCTGCCTGGAACTGTACAGCACCACCAGTTCGGTACTGGAAGCTAAATTACGGACCTTTGTGGAAAGTGTGGAAACACGCACTGGCAAACGACCACTGATCTATACCTCCAGTACATACTGGAAGAAATACATGGCAACGTTGGAATGGCCATGTGAATATCCACTATGGATCGATGAACCGAGCATGGATTGGCCAGCCCAATTATATCCATGGGCAGGCTGGGTATTGTGGCAGTTTTCCTATCAATCCAAGATCCCCGGTGTGAATGGGATGATCGGGATGAACTGGTTCAACGGCAATCTCTCCGAATTGAAATACCTGGCTAAAGAAGGATTGTTGAAAAGGTGAGCATATGATACCCGGAATTGATGTTTCACACTGGCAGGGAGATATCGACTGGAAGAAAATAAAGGAAGCGGGTGTTAAATTCGCTTTCTTAAAAGCTTCAGAATTCCCTGACAAAAAGATCACGATGTATGAAGATGAAAAATTCGAAGCGAACCGGGCAGGCGCTGAGGAAAACGGCATCTACTGGGGCGCTTACCATTTTTTTCGCACCCATGTGGATCCCATCCACCAGGCAGAATCTTTTTGCAATCTGGTGGGTGAAGTAACCAGTTTACCGCTGGTGCTGGACCTGGAAGTGGCAGGCAGTAAAGGTTCGACGCTGGTGCGGAAGGTAAAGAGTTTTGTGGAGACCTGCACCAGCATCTCCGGACGCAAGATGATCATCTATACCAGTGGTGGATTCTGGCGCCCGTACATGACCTATGAAAAGTTAACCGATGTGGATTGGGCAGCAGAATACCCCTTATGGATGGCACGTTACACCAGCCAATGGCCGGCCCCCATCTATCCATGGAGCGCCTGGGATTTCTGGCAATATTCGGACCACGGGCGCATCCCCGGTACCAAGGCATCGGTCGATCTGAACTGGTTCAGCGGTTCTCTGGATGATCTGCGAGAACGCTTTTTACCGGCTGGATCACAACAGAGCGTGGAAGAAACGGAAGAAGAAATTCCCGCACCAATTGTGATAGAAAACAACCCCCAACACAATGAATCACAGGAGTCTGGTTCAGAAGAAACAACCACAACAGGGACGACCAGCGGGGAAGAAATTGCCGGAAGCATCGAAGACAACGAATCTCCTTCTGACCCTGGTCAAAGCCCCGCTCCTGTTACAACCGGTGTAACAGAAGAAGTCAATGCCAGCAGCGGCAGCCAACCTGCTGCCAGCACCAACACCAATGAAAACATCCCCTGTCTGCTATCATTTTTCCAATATGCATTTACTGCTAAAAAGAAGGAAAAAAAGATCAATCCGCAGGAATCACAGGATTGGATTGACGACATCGTTTACCGCGATAAAAAGAGACGCTAGTAAAGATCCAGGGGTGTGAACCCGTTGGTCTTCAAGGTCAGCCGGTAAAGGGAATGACTGGAAGTGACGAACAATGCTGTGCGATCCTCGCCGCCAAAGGCGAGGTTTGCTGTTTTAAGCGGAAATTTGATCTTGCCCAACAGTTCTCCGTCTGACCGGAAGACCCAGATGCCCTGCGGACCGGTGCAAAAGAGGTTATCCCTGGCATCGAATTTCATGCCATCAGGGCGACCTTCGCCAGCGCCCCGCAATTCCAACCAGACCTGTTTGCCGGATAAATGCCCATTTTCATCAATCTTAAAAGTGAGCACCTGTTGTTTTACGGTATCGATGGCATACAGGATATGTGGATTGCTGGAAAATGCTACTCCATTGGGACGCTCCAGCTCACGTGACTCGAGATACGGTTCCGTCCAACCATCACGATAGCTATAGAGTCCCTGAAAATTCAGTTCCTGTTCAGCCGGTCCACCATTACCCTCACGCAGCCCGTAAATGGGGTCGGTGAAGTACAGGGTGCCGTTCCGGCTGATGACCAGGTCATTGGGAGAATTCAATTTCTTGCCCTGGTATGTGGAAGCCAGGATGTGCTTTCCGGTGTCGCTGTAGCGCGTAATGGCACGGGTACGGTGTTCGCAGGCAATGATGGCTCCCTGAGAATCCAGCGTCAAACCGTTACTATAGCCACTGGGATGGTAAACAACTTCCACACCGGCTTTTTCCGTATATCTATAAAGCGTGTCTGCAGGAATATCGGAAAAATACAGGCACCGATCGCGGGCGTGCCAGACCGGACCTTCAGTAAACTCGAAACCATCCCGGATCAATTCCGGCTGAACGTGTACATCCACGAGTTCTTGAAAATCCGGATGGACGATCTCATAGCTATTCATAGTCAACTCCTATACGGTTGATCCATGATCACTTTGTGCCGTTTGCAGAATCAAATTATGTTTAAGATCCCACAGTTTTTGAGAAAGAGAAACGTGATAATTATGAGGCATGACCAGGCGTTTCACACCGGGATAGAGATTTTGCAGATCACGCTCACGGGTTTGGCGAATTTCTTCCAGAGAGGGCAGATCGTACACGATCCTGCCATCCAGCATGATATCCTGCAGTAATGGTTCAATTTTTGATAACTGGTTCTGGTACAACGTGCGCGATTTGGTATGGTCGAAGGGATGGTGCAGACAGATGGCTTCCTGATCTTGCGGTTGTTCTTCATCGAGGGCGATCAGGTCAGCAATAGCTTTCTCACGCAGGTCATACAGACGCCAAACGCGCTTCTTGCCGGGGTTGAGGGTTTTAACAGGAGATTCGGAAATTTTCATGGCGGGGTGCCAGGTTTTGCCATCATTAATGGAGACCAGTTTATAGACCCCATCCAGAGCAGGATCCCCGGCAGAAGTGATCATGCGGGTTCCAACTCCATACGCCAGACGGTTGATAAGTGCGTCGGCATCGACTCCATAACGGGCAGATTCTTCTCTGATCTGAGTGATGATCTGCCAGATGACCAGTTCATCTAACTGGTTGGAAAGGACGATCGAGGTGTCTCCAAAGCCGGCGTCATCCAGCATCCTGGCTGCCAGGATGCTGAGATATGCCAAATCACCGGAATCGAGACGAATGCCAATCGGTTTATGTCCTTTCGCTTTCAACTCTTCGAAGACCGTGATGGCATTGGGAATGCCGCTCTCCATGGTGGAGATGGTGTCTACCAGCAGGATGCAATTGTCGGGGTATTCGGCGGCATAAGCCCGGAAGGCATCTAACTCGGTTCCTCCCAGTGCGATGAATGCCTGGATCATGGAATGAGCATGAGTACCACTGGGTTGAATGCCAAGATGGCGGCTGATGCCCACATTCGAAGTGGCGTCGGCACCGCCAATAACCGCGGCTCGCGCGCCGGCATTGGCAGCTTTTTCCTGAGCGCGGCGCAATCCAAATTCCAGCATGATCTGTCCCTGGCAGGCTTCATGAATTCGTGAAGCCTTGGTCGCAATGAGGGTTTGATAATTAAGGTGATTCAATAATGACGATTCCAATAATTGAGCTTGGATGATGGGACCTTCCACCACCGCTACCGGTACATTGGGATGGATCACACGCCCTTCAGGCATGGCTTTGAGAGAAATACCGGAAAAAGGTTGATTCTTTTCAAGCCACTGTAGAAAATCTTCAGCAAAAAGGGCTGCACCATGCCCGTTCGTGAGACTTTGTAAATATGCAATCTCGTCCTCCCCAAACCGGGCGGCGTTAATCCAATCCAGCAGCCATTCCAGCCCGGCGTTGATGCAGTAACCCGCCTGATGAGAACCATAATCGGGATAACTGCGGAAAAAATAATCGAATTGGGCGGTGGTGTTCAGCATGCCATTGCGAAAATAGATCTGCGCCATGGTGAGCTGGTAAAGATCCGTAAAAAGTACTCCATTGGAAAGGTTTTTGTCTTTTTGATTCATATCCATATCTCTGTTTATCAAGGTACCTGCATTATAAAACAGAAAAGAGCTCTGGTAGAGAAGAGCCCTTTTACGTTGGCATTGGAGACCCTAAAGTTCACTCCAACGGGAAGTTGATCTTCTATTGCGGTTCAGTGTGGTTGGCTGGTCCATCCATTTCTTCATGAATGCGATCCCCTGCTGCGATACCGGATGGGCTAACACAAACCTCTACCTTAGCAGTGCTGCAACGATTATGGAGCGTCCTTTTCGCGCAAATAATGATCAACCCAGGTAGAATCCGTCAGGTTGTGGTAGGCTTTACCATACTCGATCATGCCGGCAGCGTATTCCTGATCCAACAGGGCATCATGAGCCGGTTCATTTTCAGGATCCGGTTCCGTTTCTGTGATGATCTGGCGCAGCACATCATGATGATCCCGAATGATACAGGGGCTGAGCAGATTGCCGCGATGACCATTGCCTTTGAGATAATCCGCTTGCCATTCACGAATACGCTCAAAGAATGATTCTTCCCAGGCATCGGCAAGGGTTTTCCCCTGTGTGTAGATAGTGTTTATGTTCACCGGTGAATAGGGTACAAACACACAGGGCATGACTTTGCCATCCCAGTTGATGTATAGATAACCTCCACCATTGCTGCGCCCCCCTGCCAGGCAACCATCTACCAACGTGCCATGATTCCAGAAATCGGCCAGAAAGAGTTTTTTATCCTTGATCAAATCCCAAGAACGCCCCCACATCCACTGGCGCTGCTGAATGGTGGGCATTAGATCAAGGGTATAAGAGCGACCGATGGGCATGTAGTGGAAAACCCAGCCATAGGCGGCACCCTGTTCGAAGAAAAGATAGTCCATGAATTCATCGGAGAAGAGTTCTTCGGCATTGTATTTAGTGGCGGTGAGCGAAATACCAAAGGGAACACCGTATTTGCGCAGACGTGCCATGGATTGCATGATGCCGTCGAAAACACCTTCACCCCGGCGATCATCCGTTTTTTCACGCCACCCTTCCACTGAAATAGCAGGAGAAAAATTGCCTAATTTGGCAAGCCGCTGCGCTTTTTCATCATTGATTAATAAACTGTTGGTGTATGCCATGAAAAATATGTCGTCGTGTTTTTCGACCATATCCAGAAGATCTTTGCCATGATCTTTATAGGCAAAAGGTTCTCCACCGCTGATGACGATGAAGCGGATACCAAAGATGTGCCGTGCTTCGGTAAGAATGCGGTCGAAAACATCCCAATCGAGCCTTTCACTGGAGGCTTCAGAAGAACTGGCGTAACAACCTTTGCATTTCAAATTACAGGCTTTGGTGGGGCTGACCACCAGAAAACCTGGCGGGCGGCGACCATGTAGTGACTTAAAAGCCTGCTGGGTTGATATTTCACCTCCTTCAATGACAATGGTGTTGACCATGATATCGGCAAGTTTACGAATATAAGCAGGAGAAATAGGGTAAGGACTGGTGAGGATCCGTTCGGCAGTGTCAATGATGGCTTGACTCATGGCATAGCGATCCTCACACTCACCAATCGAGAAACGATGGTTGTCAAGATTTTTATGATACCCATTTTCGGCAAATTTCTTCACCTGCTTGAATGCGAATCTACGAATGCCCGGTCTGGATGCCAGTGATTGTCCGTGATCACCGAGATAATCAACTCCCATCTTTAAAAGTGTTGTATTTATCATCATTTCTCTCCTTTTCTTTGAAACAGGGATATCCACTATATTGGGAAGGGGTTTTTGCTATCTGGATGGGATCCCAAGTTCCTGATTGAAAGAATTGATAAACCCAGATCAAATAAATGATCGAGCAGCCCTCTTAAGGCGGCTTGGTCGACAATTAGCCCGGTCAGTACTGTCACTCCGTTTTCCTTGTACTGGATTTGAAAAGTCTGGAGCAATTCAGACCAATTCTGTCCCAAATGACCCTGGATACATATCTGATAATAAGCGCTCAATTCTTTCACCAAAGAAATGCTCCCGTTTATCTTTAAATTAAGATAATGCAAAACGGGTATTATCTTCAACGTGAGAAGGTATTATTCAAGTATTATTTTGTGGTTAGGGGAGAATCTTTAATATCTTCGCTTTGGTGACAGCCTGGATACGGCTATGCACGTGCAGCTTGCGATAAATGTTGTACGAATGAACCTTTACGGTAGAGAGGGACAGGTGCAATTTGTAAGCAATCTGCTGGTTGGAGAGCCCTTCGGAGATCCATTTAAGAATTTCCAGTTCGCGATCACTCAATGGTTCAATGATTTCACCATCAAGTTCAAAATAATCAGTGCTGTTTTTTTTCAGATCTAGTTGAGGGAAAAGAGAAAGCAGCTTGCCGGTGAATTCCGGTTCGATATTCTGGTGTGCGGCTTCATACAAGAGATTGAGGATGTCTTCGTTTTGTTCAAGAAAGATCTGGACGTATCCTTCTGCTCGAGAGAGTTGAAGGGCAGTTTGGAGATATTGCAAAGAAGCTGGACGATTCCCCAGTTTATCATGCGATATTGCTAACATGACTGCATATTGTGCCATCATTTCATCTAAATGGTTTTGTTCTGCTGAACGATAGAGGGTAGAAAAGCTCTCGATAGCCTGGGAAAGGTTCCCTTCATACATATTCAACCAGGCGATCGTAGAATCATATAGATCCTGAATAGGAGCGTAGATCATTGAAAACGAACCCAGATTACGTGTTTTATCAAGATCTGGTTTTCGAGATACACTAGCCCATTCTTCCACCTCTTCGAGGTTTCCCATGATCAAATTCAATTGTGCAACTCGGCAGGAAACAACGAAATCATCAAATTCGGTGGTGTCAAATTTAATAGCAAGATTTTCAGCCTGCTGCATGGATTCAAGTGCATCATGTACTTTTCCACGCGCGATCTGGACGCGCGCGAGGGTGGTTGACAGACCGAAAAAATGGCTGACTTCCCAGTGTTCGGCCATGTTCAATCCCTTGAAGAGATAATTCTCTGCCTCATCCAATCGATTAGTTTGATATGCGATCTCACCCAGTCCAAGAAATGCCATGCTGCTGGCAGGCAGGTACTCATCATCACCAATGGTGGCATTTTGGAGGACTTCAAGATAGGTTTTGCGAGCCTCGGTATATTTACCTTGTAACCGATAAAGATCGCCCAAATAGGAAAGGGAGATGATCGAAATTAATAAGTTGCCGGTATTCTTCGCGCGGAAGTAAGTTTTCTTGATCTTTTCAATCGTATTGAAAACATCTCCAGAATAGACCAGAGCCTGCATGATATCCAGATAGCCTGACAGGAACTCGTCGTTAAGGGGTGGATCCGCATTGATCACATCTAAAAATTGGGCAGCATCCTGTGGTTTTCCTTGCAGGATCGCCAATAAGGCTTGTACAAATGCCAATTCCTTCGGATTGGTGTTAGAACTGGATCGCATATTCCGCAATACCGCTTTAATTTCATGATCAGAACTACCTTGCAGGATGAGAGCGATAGCGTAGTAAGTACAGAGCATTGGATTTGAAAACAATACATCCTGTGGAAGGCGATGCGACCAATTTACAAATGTAGTGAATTGTCCAAGGTTAAGAGTGTGGGCAGATTGCAACTGGATTAATCGTTCAGCAGAAGCTACATCTCCGGCATGCAGATAATTATCAATAGCCTCATTGTATTCTTGATGATCCTCAAACCACTCGGCAGCCGCCTGATAAATCTTGATAATGCGATCTTTATCTACTTTATCCAACTGACTCTGTAAAAGGTCATCAAAAAGGTGGTGATAACGATACCAGGTACGTTGATCATCCAGGGGGATGATAAAAAGGTTGTTGGTTTCAAGGTATTCGATGACTTGCTGACTTTTATCCCAATGCAAGATATGATCGCAAAGAGAAGCACAGATCTTGTCAAGCAGGGAAGTGGTGAGTAAAAAAGTACGGTATTCTTCTGGCAAATTCTTCAAAGCTTCTTCTAATAGATAATCCAGGATATAGCGATTGGTGCCACGAAAAGAATCAATAAAAAGGTCAACACTATACTGGTCGTGTAAGGAATGAATAGCCGAAACTGCTAACTGCATGCCGGCAATCCAGCCCTCGGTCTTGCTGGTGAGGATGCGGGCATTCTTGCGGGTAAAGAATTGCCCTAATGAATCATTGAAGAATTCAAGTGCTTCTGACATGGTGAAACATAGATCGGCTCTGCGAATTTCACACAAATAATCACGCACACGCCAGTTAGGGAGGTTGAAAGGTGGATCGGCGCGTGTAGAGATGATCATATGGGCATTATTAGGAAGATTCTCAATCATGTAATTCATGAGATCGTGGATAGCCGCGGTATGAATATGGTGGTAATCATCCAACACGATAATGACATCTTCAGAAGAAGAAAGAATGCCGTTGAGGAGAATATCCATATCCTGGCGGAAGTTTCCAGTGAAAGATTTCTTGTGTTCTTTCAGAAATGATTCAAGTTTGGTGTATCCATGATCATAGAATGAATGAAAAAGATATTCTATAAAGCGCACAGGGTCATTATCATTTTCATCGATCATCAACCAGGCGATGGGGTGGTTAAATTCCTGGAGCCAATCTGCCAGCAAACTGGTTTTTCCATAGCCGGCAGGCGCAGAAATGAGCACCAGCTTGCCATCAATTCCGTTTTCGATCAGGTGTGTCAATCTAGACCGATGGACAAGATGTTCCCTGACCTTGGGGAGAAAAAATTTCGTATGCAGTAAATTGATGTCGATTTCCATATCTAATCAATCACACCCTGGCAGTATAGTGTAGCATATTTGAGAACGATTAACAGGGTCATAAGGTAAGATGAATGATCTGTTAAGAAAAACCTGTGGCGTTTAAGCCACAGGTTTTTGAAAGAAATGCAGCACGCATTTCGATGAGATCTATTATTTCCTAAACAGGTCTGAATTATACACTATTTTTGCAGCAGACTAACTGTTAATTATGAATGCGCGTATAAAACTCAACATTATTTCGCTATGAATTTAAAGTCGGAATACTATATAATAGTATTTAAGATAGTTGTTCTGAAGGGCATGATCAGGGGGACGCCTTCTGTAGATTTCAATTTTAGCCGCCGTCAGAAAACGGAAAAACAATGTTCAAATAATCAAACCAAATAATGCTTTGGTCGTTTTTGGTTTAACCAAAGTAATTTTCGATGAAGTCAAGTTGATCAAAAAAATAGAGGGAATGAATGAGAGGGATACGATGAAAAGAAAAACAGTATTTCTGATAAAAGCATCCATGATTAATATCTGTTTGCTTCTACTTATGGTTTTTCCAACACAAGTTTTTGCAGAGGGGAATGACATCAACGACAATCCTGTCAATGAGACTGAAACCGAAGTCTCTGATATCTCAGAAGAAAATAAGGAAGAGCAAGTTCTCCCTGATGAAATACAGGATGATGATTCACTGTCAGATGAAAATTCTCCGGGAGAGCAGGAAGAATCAGGATCTGAAGAAAACAAGGACGATCTAAGTGAGATCGTCAGCACATTAAATGATGAGGGATTTGTGTTGGTGGATGAAGAGGGAGAGCAGATCCCACTGGCAAATGACGAAGCAGCTAATGCCTTGATGAACCCCGACCCATGGTTTGAGGATCAAAATGACCCGTCAAGGGTGATTGCATATTTAACCAATTGTGGAGCATGGAACCCGCCTGCGGGTTATAGTGATGGAATATGTCACGAAACTCGCACGCCGGTTCAAGATGCGCTGGATGCCAGTTATGAGGGTGCTGTGTTACACCTTGATGCGGGAACGTATGAGGAAACAGTTGGAGTCAGTAAAAGAGTAACTTTGACCTCTACCGGGGGGACCGCCATAATCCATGCCATTAATTTACTATACGGTGCTGATGTTTCCGGCTCAAGCGGAGTCTACGCTCCGATAATTAATATCGCGCAAGGAGCCAGTATACAGGATGGAATAACATTGGTCGAGATCAACGGGGTAGTAAACATTGGTAATGGCTTATTTAGCGAGAACGTTATTGTTGATAAAGAAGGAATTACTTTACAGGGAAGTGAATCTACCATCATCGATGGGACGGATGCGGGAAATGGAATAACCATTAATGCGGATGAAGTGACCATTAAGAATTTAGAGATCATCAACGGAGATAATGGGATTGCAGGTGAAACTTCAAATTCTGTTATTCAAGATAATAAGATCCATGGTCAGAAAAATCGTGGTGGGAATAATGGTGTTGGAATACTCCTGTGGGGCGAAAATTGTAATAACCAGATATTAAATAATACGATTTTTAATACTGACCGGCAGGGAGTTTTCATAGGGTATGAGAATGATTCAAAAAATAATCAGGGAAATATCCTATCGGGGAATACGATTTACGATTATGGTAATTATGTGTTGGAGAATGGTCCTGATGAGTCGGCTTATGGCATCCAATTATGGAACGCCGATCAAAATCTGATAGCGGAGAATGAAATCTATGGTTATGATGGGCATTGGTGGTTTGCAAGTGCTATTTATTTATGTGATGCCAATGCTAATTTGATTGAAGATAATTATTTACATGACAATAATCAAGGTATAAGTCAATATAATCCTGCGGATCCTGCAAAAACAAACACCGCTCGTGAAAATATCCTTACCGGAAATACCATAGGGGTAAAGAATTATGCAGGTATCTTCGATGCCAGGTATAATTTTTGGGGGTGTTCGAGGGGTCCAGATCACCCGAGTTGTGATCCGGCGAATGGTTCGGTAGCGTTCGATCCCTGGTTGAGTGACCCGGATGGCGATTCCATCTATCAGAGCAGTGACAAAACAGGTGGTTATATTGATAATTGTCCATCTGTTTATAACCCGGATCAAGCCGATAGCGACGGAGATGGTATTGGAGATGCCTGCGAAGAAGATATTGTCGTAAAAGGAGCGGGTAAGAAATCCAAAGATATTGTCGCCAGTACTGACAATAATGGGAATGCTGATGTAGAGGTTGTTGTCAAAAAAAATGAAACAACAAAAGTGTCGATAGAAGTTGTCACAGATAGTGAGTACAAAGAAAAAACTAGAAATAACGCACAAAAAAAGATCGATGCGATGGACAAGCTAAACGATGAAGAAAAGGAATCGGCATTCAATTTTGTTGAAAAACTGATCGAAAACCCCGCCAGCCTTGAAATTAACATTCCTCCCAATGCAGTTGAGGAAGGCGCTCAAATCAACCTGCAGCATACTGCAGATGAAAATATGTTACCAGCCAATATGGAGGATGCTGTTTTCCTCGGATCCATGATCAGCATTGAAGGGATCCATGAGAATGGGGAGGAACTGAATGAGTTTTCCGGTAAATTAACAATCAGTTTTACCCTACCGGAGGGAACTGTCATTCCGGAGGGAATGGAACTCTCCCTTCAATATTATGATGAAAATCAGGGTTGGGTATCTCTGCCTATTGAAATGGATAACGGAATTGCATATGCCGAAATTGACACAACGGGCGTTTTTGCACTTGCGCTTGTATAAATAAAATACGCCCCCGGCGGGACTTGAACCCACAACCCTTGGTTTAGAAGACCAATGCTCTGTCCAATTGAGCTACGAGGGCATGAACATGCCATGCGGCAAAATTATACCGCAAGATGGCGTTATTCTTGAAGAGGGCGGATCCCTTTAAATATTTGGGCTCCTGAGAAAGTGCGCAGAATGGTGACGGCGGACTTGCCGGTCCGACCGGCAAGTTCCTGCGAATTCAGCGGTTTGTTGCCATTCGCCAGGAACGTTTTGAAAATGGTGTTTACCAGAGTGGTATTGCCTGAAATAAATTCTTCTTGCTGGGCACAATGGGTGACCAGGGTATGTAACAAACCATCCACCCTCTTTACTTCGGCGGTCTGTGGGTCGATAGAATCGATCTCAATATCCTGCTCTTTTTCGGCATAGATAGTACGGTGTTCATCACACAGAAAATCAAGCAGGAATACTCTCCAATTGGCATCGTGCTCAATCCACCAATCGAAATCAATGTGGAAAGGTGTTTCAAGGGTGGGTTTTACCAAACTGGAGTGACCGGGTGGATTCATAAATACTAAACTTCTCCTTCTTTGATATGGAAATACAGATCCCCGAGGTGCTGGATATTCGAGCTGGTCAATAAGAAATTCAAAACAGGGGAGGGAGGGCAGCGAAAGACCACATTGATGGCAGCATACAATTCTTGCGCATGAATGTGACCCTGGGGATTCAGTTTCGCCAATTCGCGGGCGATCTGCAGGAAAATTTTCTCAGGGTTGAATTTTTCGCGGTCTTTCCATACCTGGTCAAGCGCTTCCACATCAGGAATGGCGATCGACATGCGTTCATTGAAATCTGCTTCAATGGGATGTTTCAACATGGCAAAGACAATGCCTTTATCGGTGCCCACCAAAACAGTTTTCAGCCACTCTTTATTCTGGCGGCTTTTTTCACTATGAATCAAGATTTCACCAGCGCGAGAGGAGCGGCTGATGGTTATCAGACTGCCGGGCATTAATCCCTTCTCATCAAACCAACCTTTCAGACCGTATACATAACGTTCTTTGCGAACAACCCATCCATTGAATAGACCATCGCTTTCATCATCACGGAAGACGAACCGAATACGAGGAGATTCAATGGCAGTGGGGAAAATGTGGGTAACACGGTTGGAAAGGGGTAGTGTTCCAGCGCGCCAATGCGGGAAAAGTAAACTGAATGTCAAAGAATCTGTATCGATGAACGGTTCCTGTGTTTCTAATTCATCGACGATGTCCCCTTCAAACATATCCAGATATTCTTGCGTAGCGGGGTTGCTCTCGCCGATGGGTGTGTATTGCAGGAACAAAGGTATATTTTTGACATCTTCCGGTTCCATGGAGTGCAGATACCAAAGTGTTTCTCCAGAGGGACCGACTTCATCAAAGCGATCATCCTCCTGCAACGCCAGATTCAGAGAGAATTCGATCAATTTCTGATTTTCAGAAGCATTCAGTTCGATCTGCGCCATCAAGTCTGGCGTAGTCATCGGTCCACCGTTTGCTTCTTCTAAAATAGCCTCGATCAAATTAAGATAGCCATTATTGATATCCACAAGCAGGGCGCGCGGGAACCAGGAGCCGGCAATCTGTACCAGGTCTTCATTGGAGGTAAGTGTTTCTTCAATCCGTTCTAAAAATTCTTCCTTATGCTCGGATAGGATTTTTTCCTTGTCAAAGGAGGGATCTTCACCGATCAGATCAACCGGAGTATTCAAGGTATGCGTGGGTAACTCGCAGGCTAATTCTTTGGTTTGCCCATCATCGAAGCGAACTTTGATCACCTTGAACGATTCGTATTCCGGGTTAAACCCATCGCGAATCTCGATCACTTTGCCATTTTTCCAATCGAAGCCGGGAAAAACCAGATCTTCGTTTATCTCGTAAGAATCTTTCGGAAGGAAAATCTTGCCTTTTCCCTGCGTCTTCTTCAGGATGGCTTCTTTTTCCGTTTTGATCCGATTCATTATCACCGCTTCCAGTAAATCTGAAGCGGGCAGAGGTATTTCTTTTTCCAGCAGGTAGGCGTATATGTATTCGATGTCGCCGTCATTCAGACGGAAATCGTCCCAGGCGTTTTTAAGAGAAGTATTGGATAAAACCATGTGAAATTACTAAATTCCTTTCGAACCAAGTTATTATACCTTAGGCAATTGACCACTACGGATAAGAATTATTGACCCAATCGACAGGATTGACTTGAACGCCATTCGCCCAAATCTCCCAGTGCAGGTGTGGACCGGTGACGCGACCCGTGCCACCAATAAGCCCGATCAACTGTCCCTGCTGTACATGATCACCAACATTGACCTTTATCTCAGCCTGATGGAAATATCCACTGTAGATACCCTGCCCGTGATCAATAAAAGTAGCGTTTCCACGAACGGTCAATGAACCAGTATATGCAACAACACCATCTGCCGGCGCATAGATGTTCAGACTATTCACGTACACACCAAAATCCAAGCCGGAATGGAAGTAAGTATAATCGCTGTCATTGTAGGAACGGCGGTTTCCAAAGGTAGACATGAAACCAATGGTATCATCTTCGACCGAACCATCCACCGGATAACGGAAAGAGCCCTGCCAATATTTATCAGGGGTGATCTGGGAAACAACAGAGCGAACCAGGTCATCTTCAGGACCGGTAATGGCAGGATCAACCGTCTCATCCTGTACATAGAGGGGCGGGTCCTTGATGAATACGCCTTCTTCCTGCAGCAGCATCTGGTCATAAGAAAAAAGAGTCTGTCCATCCGCGCTGCCGGTCAGATTGAATTTGACCAATCCGGGGACTGCCATAGCGTGAATGCCCTGAATGGCATAATAAGTGTTTTCCTGATCCGCAACGGGGAAGAAACGCAACGTATAGGTATCCAGAATACCAGTTAGATCAAGCGGTTGAACGGTTTGCACGGTAACCACAATGGTAGTGCCCTGTACCAGAGGCAGTGGAGAGATATCGATAGCACGGATCATGGGAGAGATCAAACTGACCGCTTTATCGGGATTGATCTCGGCAAAGACCGGTGTATTGATAATCAAAGAACTACCGGTGCGAAAATCGTTCAAATGCAATAAGACCCAGGGATTTTGTTGAAGACGTACGGCAGTTTCAAGCGGTGTGTCCTGTGCCTGAATGTCGGCGGCGACCAACAAACTGGATTCTTGATTGGCGACCGGGATGATCAGATTGGTGCCAACATATACTTCGTTAGGAGATGTGATCTTGTTCAAAGAAAGCAGGGTAGATAAAGAGATATTGTTGGATAACGCCAGGTCTTCAAGGGTTTCTCCCACGTTGACTGCGTGGGTTTCCAATCTGCCACTGATCCCTTCCAGCCCCGGAATCATCAATTCAGTGCCCTCCGAGATGAGATCTGCATTCACGATACCGTTGACTTCGATGATGGCATCCACCGTGGTATTGAATTTACTGGCGATTACTGTCAGTGTTTCACCGGGCTGAACAACATATACAGGGTAGGTAGGGGTATCTTGTGCAAAACTGCTATTGATATTGCATGTCAGAACAAGAAGAATGGTAATGAAAGAGACGAATAATTTCCTGCGCATATTTTGTGTATGGGCTTCCAATCTGCTACAATTATCTCAAGAAGCTAATTAAGTTTACCACAGTGAGAAACATGAAAATTACAACCTGGAATATCAATGGAATTAGAGCTGCATTGAAAAAAGATATTACGAACTGGATAGGGGATTACAAACCAGATGTGCTCTGCCTGCAAGAAGTAAAAGCAAAATTTGAACAAGTTGACCTGGCGCCCATCCTTGACCTGGGTTATAAAGTAATGTGGAATGCGGCAGAAAGACCCGGCTACAGTGGGGTAGCCACATTCTATTTTGAAGAACCCGTGGACATGGTAGCCGGATTAGGAATCGAAAAATTTGATGTGGAAGGCAGGGTCATCCACAGCAGTTATCCCAATTTTGAATTGTTCAATATTTATTTTCCTAACGGGGGACAGGAGAACGCCAGGGTGCCATTCAAGCTGGAATTTTATGCAGAACTACTCGCTATTTGTGATGCACTGCATGAAGAAGGAAAAAATGTGATCATCACAGGCGATTTCAATACTGCACACAAAGAGATCGACCTGAAGAATCCCAAGGAAAACGAAAAAAATACCGGCTTCCTCCCCGAAGAAAGAGTATGGATCGACCGTTATCTAGAACACAACCTGGTCGATATTTACAGACATCTGTATCCCGAGCGAGTGCAGTATTCGTGGTGGACCTATCGTTTCAAAGCCAGAGAGAGAAATATCGGCTGGCGTCTCGATTATTATTTGATCTCAACAGCGCTGGTAGAGAAAGTAAAAAATGTGACTATTCATGATGAGGTCTTCGGATCTGATCATTGTCCAGTGACACTGGAAATTGAAAATTCATAAAATGGAGGTTGAATGCCGAAAAGTAGAATAATGATCGTGGATGACCATGAGGTTGTCAGGTTGGGATTGATCTCATTGCTTGAGCAAAACTCGCAGTATGAAGTGGTTGCACAAGCAGATAATGCACCGGATGCCATAAAAAAAGTTGAAACCTATAAACCGGATATTGTCTTGATGGATATTCGCCTACCAGGTATGTCGGGCATCGAAGCCTGTGAACAGATCACCAAGAAATATCCAGATACAAAGGTCATCATGCTCACCTCGTTTGCCGAAGATGAGATGCTCTTCTCTGCCATCAAAGCCGGTGCTTCAGGGTATGTGCTCAAACAGATCAATGCCAAAGACCTGATCAATTCCATTGAATCCGTGGCGCGTGGCGAAGCATCGCTCGATCCAGCGGTAACCCAGCGAGTTTTTCAGGAAGTACGGAAGGCAGTGCGGGAAGAAGAAGCGTCTGCGTTTTCCAACCTGAGCCAGCAAGAGAGAATGGTCTTAAAACTGGTTTCAGAAGGCAAGACGAACCGCGATATTGCTCAAAATCTCTTTCTGGGAGAGGGCACCGTAAGAAATTACGTGAGCAGCATTCTGTCAAAATTGAATGTGAGCAACCGGGCGGAAGCCGCTGCCTATGCCGTAGAGCATAATCTCAAGGATTATCTGAATTAGAGAGTGTAAAAACGATGGAATCCCATCGTTTTTCTTATCTAAGGAAGATCGCTAAAAGTTTTGGCAGATAAATAAAAAGACCAACCACCACTGCCGTCAATGCGATAAATAGAACTGCTGCCGCACTGAGATCTTTTACCGTCTTCGCCAACGGGTTGTATTCGGTCACAATAAGATCAATGGTTTTTTCAATGGCAGTATTGAGTATTTCTGCTACGATGACCAAGGCTATGAGCAAAAAGAGGAGCGCCCATTCAATGGCATTCATTGGTAAAAAGGTGCTCAGCGTTATCACGACGATGGCAACGATCAATTGAATGCGTAAATTACGCTGTGTTTGAAGTGCGTAAAGAAAACCATCGAAAGCAAACTGAAAAGATTGTTTGATCGTAAATTTTCGATTATTCATTTATTCTTAACGACCTGTGAAAAAATATTTTCCTGCAAAGAGAACATACTTTTTTCCTGATCAACATCGGCATGGTCATAGCCTTTTAAATGCAACAGCCCATGGATCAATAAAAATGTGATCTCGTCTTCCAAAGTTTGGTGATGTTGCTGAGCTTGAAGATATGCTTTCGGGAGGGAGATCACAATATCCCCTAAATATTGTTTTTCTAACTGTGGATCGAAGTAGTCAAGATTAAAAGAAAGCACGTCCGTGGTGGAATCCAGCTCTCGATATTGTTTGTTCAAAGCCTGCATTTCTTCATCAGTGCAGAAATCCAGCGTTACAACCTGATCTTGCAAATCCAGCAAAGAAATAACTTGCTGTGCCCGGGTGGTGATCAGGTCACGATCGAATTCAATCGTATTATCCTGGGAAACGGTTATCTCGATCATTTCGGATACTGAATACGCGGGTGATAGGTATTTTTCAACGTATTGAAGAAGGATTCTTTGATGGTTTGAATGTTCTTAAGGGTAAGACTGGTATTGTCCAGATACCCATCTCGCAAAATAGAATCGATGGAGGAATTGATCAAATTGCTCAGTTCTTCATCATTTTTTGGGATTTCCGCTTTGGCTCGCGCTTCCACTTTATCAGCCATCATCAGAATGGCGGTTTCACGTGAGCGCGGATTCGGTCCGGGATATTCAAATTTTGCCGGATCGAATTTCCCATCGGTGCTGTGTATCTCTTGGGCTTTGCTCATCTGGTATTTGGTGACCGAGGCACCATGATGTTCGGATATAAACGCCTCTATCTGGGGTGGAAGGTGGTATTCGCGGGCTAATTTAATCCCATCATGCACATGTTTGATGATAGTCGAAGCTGAATCAACCGGATCCATGTCATCGTGGGTATCGATATTTCCGGAAACCTGATTCTCAATGAAGAACGCCGGGTTGAGAGCTTTGCCAGCATCATGATAAAGGGCTCCCACCCGGGTCAACAACGGGTCGGCATCGATATTGCGAGCTGCCTGTTCTGCCAGGTTGGCGACCTGCAGGCTGTGCTGATAAGAGCCGGGCGCATTGGTCATGATCAACTGTATTAATGGATGATCCGGTCTGGAAAGATCCATCAACTGCAAAGCGGTGGTCTTCCCCAGCAATGCTGCCAGGGCGTACTGCAAAATAAGAGTGAGACTGACGGATGCCATACCGTTCAAGAAGGACGCCCCGATCAAGGTAAGGATCCCTTCCATGTCAAAATATGCCGAAATGAGACGATAAGCCACCACTGTAGCAGCACCGACCAGACCTTGAATTAATCCCGCGGAGAAAAAGATGGTGACTCTACGCCCACGCTGCAGCACAAAAATGGCAACGATAGTAGCAAGGATATAGAAAAGAGTCAACTCAACCGAATTGCTTTGTCCATAAGCAGTAAATGTGCTCAGACCAATAGAGAAAAGAATGCCCACTTCATAATTAATAAGACTTGAAACGGTCAATCCAAAAGCAGCAATAGGGAAGATATATGGAACCACCGCACGATTGATGATGAAAATGCGAGCAAGGAAAAGGAAGAGCACAAATAATCCCAAAATGCTCAATAAACTCTTGTAATCGTGCTGTAAAAGACTCTTGCGGTAACGCAGCACGTACAGATATTCCATCGCCACCACCGCAAAAACAAGCAGCCCGGATGAAACATATTTCAGAATCTCACTCTGCGGGGAAATCAGTCCTAATTCCTGTAGCGCTTCCCAGATGATGGGAGTAATGACCTGCCCAGTAGAAACAATGGTTTCACCGGAAATATAGGTCTTTGTGACCGGTTCAACTTCTGCACGTGCCTGTTCAATCGCTTCATTCGTCTTATCGTTGCTGAAGAGACTGTTGGCAACCACCATGGGAGTTACCAAAGTATTGATGATGTCGGTTTCTGAGGAAGAGAAAGAATAACTGATCAGAGGAAGAACACTGCGTTTTGCCTGGGTGATCTGGTCTTCTCGGATGGTGCTGCGCATGACCTCTTCCAAGACAAAGAGTGTTTCATTTTGAATATCCTGCCATTTATCCTGACTGAGAGAAAGCAGATTGGCTGCCATTTCGTTGGTGATGGTAGTATTTTCCAATGCCTGCAGGTCCGAGATCTTTTGTTCCTGAGTGGCGAACTCATCTGCACGAACCGAACTGATGTAATTAAGAACTCCCCTCATATTCTCGATCTGCTGGCGGCTGATGGCAGGATCGGCTGCTATATAAACAGGCAGGACAGCCTGCTCCGCCTGGTCACGCTCAGCTTCAGTAAGGGAATCACTGACAAATGTAAAAGTTTGGGGAGCGCGAATGTCTTGTGTGGAAACACTGCCGACATTCAATGATACCGGAGATTGACGGTAGGTAAAGGGCAATACCAGTGATGCAAAACACATCACAGCGAATATAAAAAAGGTTATGAAAGATTTCAGGTTTACTCTAGAATGCAAAGCCTGCATGGATCATCCTGCCAAGAATTTGCGAATAACCTGGCTAATGAGGTTATTGGGGGCTCTACCGTTCACCTGCTGTACTGCCAGCGGCATGACCTTGCCCATGTCCTTCATGGAGTCAGCTCCTGTTTCCTCGATGATGTTCTTTACCAATTCCTCTAATTCTGCTTCAGAAAGTGGAGCAGGGAGGTATTTCTCAAGAATTTGGATATCGGTGGTACATTCATCGACCAGATCTTGTCGCCCACCTTTCTGCGCTTCTTCCATGGTTTCATGGCGGATCTTGATCTCTTTTTGTAAGACTGCCATCATGCCCAGATCATCGAGCGGTTTGCGATTTTCTTTTTCCACATATTTTATGGAAGCCATCGCCAAACGGAGAGCGCGTACCTTGGTGGCATCTTTTTCCCGCATTGCAGTATGCAGATCCTGCTCGATTTTTTCTATAATGTTCATAAATCACCTTTACTACTTTATTATGACAAGTTTTTATTGTTTTTCCAATATCAACAGACGGGAGAAAGCGGCTACCGCTACTTCCACCATCTCGTCGGTGGGTTCATTGGTCGTCAATTTTTGCAGCGCCAGATTGGGTTTGGAGATAAAACGGACAAAGGATTTTTCTTCGTGTTTGCCAAGAAAACGGATGAATTCGTAGGAAAGCATGGCAACCACCGGGATCAATACGATACGGCTTAATAAACGAAGACCGATATTAGGAATGGAAACCAGAGAAAAGACAAAAATAGAAATGATCGCAACACTTAGCAAGAAAGATGTTCCACAACGCGGGTGAGCGGTCGAATATTTCTGAATATTGGAGATCTCCAATTTGTCACCATGCTCGTAGGCTGATATGGTCTTGTGTTCAGCACCATGATAGGAAAAGACACGCATGATATCATCCATCTTGCGGATCAACCACAGATACAAGATCATGATGACCAATCTAACGAGACCCTCAACGAGATTGATCAAGATATTGGATGATGTTACTTTGTACAGCAGCTGCACCAAAAGGGTCGGCAGGAAGAAGAAAATGGCAACAGCGAACACCAGGGAAACTGCAAGGGTGAGATAAAGAGCCGGACCCTCGATCTTCTCCTCTTCCTCTTCCAATTGAAAATTAGAAGAAAGAGTAAGGTATTTCATACCGAGCACCAGTGAATCCCACAGGATCACCAAACCGCGCAGAAATGGAATATCGCGGATCTTATTTTTATAAATACCGGTCAGTTCTTCCTCAACGACTTTAATGCTGCCATCCGGTAATCGGAATGCGGCGGTGAGAAATTTCCGACCACGCATGAGAATGCCCTCAATGAGCGCCTGCCCCCCGTAGCTCTCCATGGTCATTGGGTTAGCCTGTTTAGCAGGCATCTTTATTTCCAAGGTTATAGAAGAAATGAATGTTGGCAAGAATGCCGTTTTTCCAGGTGGGAAGATGGATGTGTTCATTGGGGCTATGGATCAGATCACCCGGCAGGCAATAGCCACTCAACACCGATTCAATTCCGAGAATATCCTTCATATGGGAGACGATCGGAATGCTGCCGCCTTCGCGTTTATACACCGGATCAACACCCCATACTTCTTTGAGCGCATTCACAAAACACTGAGTGGCAAAATAATCACGATCAGCCACACTGGCAGGATCACTGGATAACTGTTTCACTTCCCACTTTACCTGAGCGGGAGCATGCTCCTGCATATATTGGATCAACTGCTGGTTAACCATTTCAGGGGTTTGATTTGGTACCAGACGGGTAGAAATCTTTGCCATCGCTGTTGATGGAATCACTGTTTTGGGTCCCTCACCGGTATACCCAGCGCGCAGACCGTTCACATCCAGCGTGGGGCGAGCACCGATCTGTTCAACCGGGGTGTAGCCGGCTTCACCATATAACTGGCTGGTGCCGGTTTGTTTCATATAATATTTCTCATCCAGATTCAGACGTGCCAGTTCCCGGCGCTCATCCTCGGAGATGGGAATGACCGCATCATAGAAACCAGGCAGCAAGATCTTGCCGCTTTCATCTTTCATGCCGGCGATCAATTCTGCTAACGCCTGCGCGGGGTTATACACAATGCCACCAAAAAGCCCCGAATGCAGATCATGGTCGGGTCCCTGGATGTAGATCTCAAAGTAAGCCAAGCCACGCAACCCATACACAATAGTGGGTTTATCCGCGCCCAGCATGCCTGCATCAAGGTTCAAACAAAAATCTGATTTCAACAGATCTTTATGTTCCTTGATAAACTCGACAATCGAAGGAGAACCGATCTCTTCTTCCCCTTCATAAATGAATTTCAAGTTAACATTGAGGGCACCCGCATCAAGAATTGACTCAATTGCGTATAGCCCTGCAAGGATCTGTCCCTTCATGTCGGACGAACCACGGGCAACAAGATTTTTACCTTCGATGACCGGTTCGAAAGGTCCGCTCTTCCACTCATCCATGGGATCGGGGGGTTGTACGTCGTAATGTCCATACATCAAGATGGTGGGTTTATTCGCACCAGCTTTGAGGTATTCGCCGTAAATGATGGGATATTTTGCAGTTTGAAATACCTGAACAGACTGCATTCCCATTTGCTTAAGGTAATCTGCCAGCCAAGTCGCTGCTTTTTGTATGTCGCCACTATAAGTCGAATCAGCAGATATGGATGGGATCCTCAAGAATTCTTCAAACTTCTTGAAATACAGATCATAATTGGATTGAAAATGGTCAATTGCTTTGTTTAAGGGTGAAGTATTTGTCATCTTTGTCTCCATGCACAGTTAGCTCGATTATATTACATTATGAAGAAACTTGTTTTCTCGCGCTATGCTACAATAATTTTAATAAACAGGGTATCAGAAAATGATCATAAAAAACGCAAAAATCATCACCTGTAGCATGCCTGATGAGATCATCGAGAATGGTTCTATTTATATAAAAGGGGACAGAATCGAAAAGATCTGCAAGGACACGTTTCCTAATGAAATACTTGACAAAGAAGAAGTGATCGATGCCCATGGGCAACTGCTCATGCCGGGAGCCATCTGTGCCCATACTCATTTTTACGGGGCTTATTCGCGCGGGATGGGGATCCCCGGTGAACCTGCCGCTGATTTTCCTGAAATACTGGAAAAGTTATGGTGGCGGTTGGACAAAGCGCTAGATCATGAGGCAGTCTATACCTCGGCGCTGGTTTGCATGTTGGACGCCATCAAACACGGAACGACCACTCTTATCGATCACCATGCTTCTCCCAATGCCATTGAGGGTTCCCTGGATGATATTGCCCAGGCAGCGCTGGAAAGTGGGTTGCGCATTTCAACCTGCTATGAAGTAAGCGATCGCGATGGGAAAGAAAAAGCACTCGCCGGTATCCACGAGAATGCACGTTTTATCAAAAAATATCAAGCCGGTGATTATCCTGAACGGATCTTCCCAACCTTTGGGCTGCATGCCAGTCTGACATTGGATGATGACACGCTGGAAGCATGTGCGGCTGCCATACCGGAAGGTTTTGGATTTCATATTCACGTTGCAGAACACCAGGTAGATGAGTTTGATAGTCTGGCACGTTGTGGGAAAAGGGTCATTGAACGATTGGATGATTTCGGCATCCTGAATCCCGCCAGCATCATCGTACATGCCGTGCACATCGATGCAAAAGAAATGATGCTGATAAAGGAGAAAGAAGCGTGGGTATCACACCAACCACGCTCCAATATGAACAATGCAGTAGGGCTGCCACAGGTAGAATCCATGCTGCATCTGGGAATCCCGGTTTGCCTGGGAAATGATGGTTTTTCCAATAGCATGTGGGATGAATGGAAAGCTGCTTACCTGGCTCACAAGTTGTGGCACAAAGATCCGCGGCGCATGGGAGCAGATAAGATCGCGGAAATGGCGTGGTACAACAATGCTGCACTGGTGAAGAAGTTGAGCGGCAGTCAGGTAGGTACCATCCAGGAAGGTGCCAAAGCAGATGTGATGCTGGTCGACTACCAGCCGTTCACACCATTCCAGGCGGGAAATCTCCCCTGGCATGTGGTATTTGGTTTTCAAAACAGTATGATAACTACCACTATCGTGGATGGGAAAATTTTGATGAAGGATCGAAAGATCCTGACGCTGGATGAGGAAGAGATCTCGCACCAGGCGCTGCAATTGGCACCCAGAATATGGGAAAGGTATAACCAGCAATTCTAATAAAAGTTGGTCAGGAGACGGTTCATGAAAATTGCCATCATTGGTGGAACAGGAAAAGAAGGAAAAGGACTGGCGTATCGCTGGGCAAAAGCCGGGCACAAGGTAACCATCGGATCACGCCAGTTCGAAAAAGCACAACACATTGCCGAAGAATTAAATATGGAGAAGCAGGGCATAAAACCGGTGAGCGGGCTTCAAAATAGCGATGCAGCCAAACAAGCAGAACTTGTGGTGGTGACCGTACCATTTGCAGCTCATGTTGCCACCCTGGAAACCATCAAGGACGCGGTGCAGGGCAAGATCGTGGTGGATGTCACGGTGCCACTGGTGCCACCTAAAGTATCCACCGTTCACATTCCGGCAGCGGGTAGTGCTGCCATGGAAGCACAATCGGTATTGGGAGAAGACACCAGGGTGGTATCCGCTTTTCAAAATGTGTCTTATGAGAAGTTGATGGACGATAACGCACAGATCAGTGATGTGCTGGTGTGTGGAAATGACCAGGCAGCTAAAAACCTGGTATTGCAGTTGATCGATGATGCAGGGATGAAAGGTTTTGATGCCGGAGCACTGCAGAACTCGATCGTCAGCGAAGGGATGACCTCGGTATTGATCAACATCAACAAGAAATTCGGCGTCCATTCCGCAGGAATCAAGATCATCGGGTTGGAAGAATAAAACAAGCCGGGGCAGTTTATGAAACGTAGTGCTTTGTGTTTACTCCCACTGGACGGGTTGCCATTGATCGAACCCGGTCAAAATCTGGGGGATATCATCTTTCAAACCTTACAGGGACTTCAACTGAAACTTGAGGATGGTGATATTCTGGTGATCACCCAGAAGATCGTATCCAAAGCCGAAGGCAGGTTGGTCAACATTGAAAGTGTAGAACCTTCTGCCAAGGCACAGGAAATTGCCAGGATCTGCAAAAAAGATGCTCGCCTGGTTGAATTGATCCTTTCCGAGAGCAATGAAATCGTGCGTGTAAAAGAAAATACCCTGATCGTTGAACATAAACTGGGATTCATCTGTGCGAATGCCGGGATCGATCATTCCAATGTACGCGGAAACTGGGGAAAAGACGAGGACTGGTATCTGTTGCTGCCCAGCAACCCCGACCAGTCTGCGCGGATGATCCAGGATTACTTATACAAGAAAACCGGTAAGAGGATCGGAATTCTGATCATCGATTCACATGGCAGAGCCTGGCGGAAGGGGACAGTGGGTATCACCATTGGGTTGGCCGGGGTACCCGGAATTGTAGATATGCGTGGCAAAGAAGATCTGTTCGGATTTCACCTCAAGATCACGCAGATCGGGGCTGCCGATGAACTGGCAGCGGCAGCTTCTTTGTTGATGGGGCAAGCAGACGAAATGATCCCGATCGTGCATGTGCGAGGATTCCCTTATCCCCTGGTTGATTCAAAATTAACCGATATATTGCGTGAAAAAGACGACGACCTATTCCGCTAAGGAGAACATCCCAAAAATGAAAATCGTAGCTTTAGCAGGTGGAGTAGGTGGTGCCAAGATGGTGGATGGGCTGGCAGAATGCCTGCCACCATCCGATCTGACCGTGATCGTCAACACCGGGGATGATTTTGAGCATTATGGATTGAAAATATGCCCCGATCTGGATACGGTGTGTTATACCCTGGCCGGCCTGGCGAATTCAGAGACGGGTTGGGGTAGAGCCGGTGAAAGTTGGCGGACCCTGGACGAAATAAAAAGCCTGGGGGATGAAGCGTGGTTCAATCTGGGTGACCTGGATATGGCAACCCATATGTTGCGAACTCAACGACTGCAAAGGGGTGAACTGTTGTCAGAAATCACCGGCGATTTTTGCAAACAATGGGGAATCACCGTAGCGGTCTACCCCATGAGCAATAGCCCGGTCCGTACTTTCATCCATACGCGCGCTGGGAGAAGACTGTCCTTTCAAGAATATTTTGTTAGATATCAATTCAAACCGGAGATAACCGAAATCGAATTTGAGGGAATTCAAAAAGCACAAGTACCCGAAGCAGCCCTAGATGCCATCGACAAAGCGGATGCGATCATTTACTGTCCTTCCAATCCCTTTGTAAGCATCGATCCGATCATCCAGATCAAAGCAATTGGAGAGAGTATCCAGCAAAAAAAGATCCTGGCAGTATCCCCGCTGATAGGGGAGCATGCCCTCAAGGGGCCGGCGGCGAAAATGTTCAGAGAGTTAGGAGAAGTACCCAGTGCTCTGAATGTGGCAAAACACTATCGTAGTAATTTGTCATACTTCATTATGGATAATCAGGATAAAGAGCAAAGCAAGACGATAGAAGGCTGGGGTATAATGTGCAGGGCATTGGACATCTTGATGCCCAACAGAACGCAACGAAAAAGACTGGCAAGGGAAGTCTTGACCTTCTTAGAAAAATCTGTATAGAGATAATACATGTCGCTTTGGGCGATAGTGCCTGTAAAATCAATCATCCGAGGAAAATCCCGTCTGGCGGGGGTGCTTTCAGACGAGGAACGTGCTGCATTAAATCGCGATCTGCTCACCAGAACGTTGCTGTGTTTAAAATCCGTCCCGCGCATCGATCAGATGTTGGTCATCAGCTATGATCCGGAAGTGTTGGCACGTGCACGTGATGTGGGTGCTACCACCGTACAGGAAGGCAAGAAGACCAATATCAATAATGCCCTGCGGCGCGCGACAGTGGCAGCCAAGGCCTACAACGCTTCTAAGATCATTATTATTCCGGCGGATCTGCCATTCATTAAAAAAGAGGACCTGGAAATATTCCTGGACCAGGCAGGCACCCCACCTGAAATCATCATTTCATCAGACCGGCATTCTAATGGAACGAATGCCCTGTACATCAATCCAATCGGGATTCTGGAGTATAACTTCGGACCCTGGTCTTTCCAAAAACACGTAGAGCAAGCAGAGCAAAAAAAGATGCATGTCAAGATCAAGAATATGGATTCCCTCACATTTGACCTAGATTTACCCGAAGATTTGGAAATCTTCATGAATACCAGTAAAATAAATACATAACTGATCCTAGGAGTCTATTATGAAAAATCGGGTGGCTTTATATTTGCAAGATGCACATGATTTACGTGATGGTCTGGATTATGTTCGGTATGCTGAAGAAAAGGGATTTGAAGCCGTATGGCAGGCGGAAAGTCGCCTGGTGAGAGACGCAATTGTTCCCATGGCTGCTTATGCAGCAGGAACCGAAAAATTGAAAGTTGGATCAGGAGTTATCAACAACTGGACGCGCAATATCGGTCTGCTGGCTTCCACCTTCCTCACGCTGGATGACCTGGCACCCGACCGCATTATTTGCGGGATCGGTGCGTGGTGGGATCCACTGGCAACAAATGTCGGGATCAACCGCCGGAAACCACTCACTGCCATGAAAGAAACCGTATTGATCCTGAAGAGATTATTAGCCATGGAACGCGTCAGTTTTGATGGTGAATTCATTCACGTCAATAATATCGAACTGGATGTTGTGCACGGGCGCAAGGAACCGCGCAATGTTCCGGTATATATCGGCGCCACGGGCGACCAGATGCTCGAATTGAGTGGTGAGATTGCCGACGGGGTGGTGTTGAATTACTGCGTACCACCGGAATACAACCAGAACGCGCTGGAAAAAATCGCAGCCGGTGCCCGGCGTGCCGGGAGAAAACTGAGCGATCTGGATCTTCCCCAATTGGTAGTGTGTTCCGTGGATGAAGATCATGATAAAGCGATTGATACCACGCGCGAGCTGCTGACCCAATATCTGGCACAACAACCCCACATTGCTAAAGCTTCGGGGGTTTCTATGGATATCGTGCATGAGATCCAATCTATTTTAGGGTGGCCGGCTACGCACGCACAGATCCGGAAAGCAAAGCATCTGGTGCCTGAAGATCTGATCCACCGCATCACAGCATCAGGTACACCCGATGAAGCACGCGCGAAAGTAAAAGAATACATGAAGAATGGATGCACCTGTCCAATCCTCTACCCGGTAGGCGGCGATGTGCACCTATTGATAGAAACCTTCGCTACCGATTAAATCGATAAATACAGGAAGAGAAGAAAATGCGCACACCAGTATATGTTATCGGACATGTAAACCCTGATACGGATTCGATCGCATCTGCCATCGGCTACGCCTGGCTATTGCACGAACGCGACGGCATTGATGCCATTGCAGCCCGCTCCGGTGTTATCAATCTGCAAACGTCCTGGGTGCTGGATTTTTTAGGGTTGAAACCACCCTTTCTATTGAATGACGCTTCACCCAAATTCGGTTCCATAGCGATCCGTCTGGATACCACCACGCCGGAACGTCCGTTATCCGAAGCGTGGGGGATCGCCAGCAAAACGGGTGGCGTGGCACCTATTATCACCGACGATAATAAACCGTTCGGATTGGTGACCGGGGCGAGCTTGTTCAAATTGATGGCTGAATATGTAGGACCCAACGCCAAAAGCAACGA
>JAAZOK010000010.1 GCA_012797815.1 Chloroflexota bacterium
GATGCGCAGCCACGTCTGAATAAGTCTTGGATCCCGAATGTCTAATCTGCTTGTTATTTCTTTCTGGGTTATTCCTTCTTCTTCCCATAACCTGATTGCTTCAAGTTTTACCTCTAGTGGATAATCCTTACTTCCTTTTTTTCTTGGCATATGAAAACACCTCTCTTTTTTTATTTTATTCGAGAGGTGTTTTTATTTTGTGTCCTGTTTTTGGGGTTCAGTTCATTAGATAGGGCTGAGAAATTTTCCAGATAGCGTTCGCGCTCCTGTATCAACCTGCGGGCGATGTGTTCGTATTCTTCTTTTCTTCCCTGGTGTTTATAAAGCTCAAAAGGATCAAGCAGTTCTTCATCTTCAAAGCCCGGCAGCACTGCTGCGATCTCATAACCAAAAAGCGGGTCTTTTTTCCAGTGGATGGTGTGATCCAGAATGGCTTCAATGATGGCAGAACTGTGCTTGATCTTCACTTTCTTGGAACGCGCATCATCCTCATGCCCGCCAACCCGCCCGGTGTTCAGCAGATAAACTTCCAGATCGGGGATATTGTTGATCAACTCATGAAAACGATTCGCCTGCAGGGCGTCATCCATGGTGAAGAAAGGATTGGTGCCCGGCACGCGCAGCGCTTTGCCGGCTTCGGCTTTCCCTCCGGCAGAGGTGCCGGTGGTTTCTCCCAGCATGAAATACAGGGAAGCCTGTTGCGGGTTCAATCTTGCTACCGCCGGGATGATGTTGAAGTTACGGTTGAGCAAGAAGATGTATTTCACGCGCGGCAGATCGCTTGGCTCACGATGCGGAATGGCATCCAGTTGGAATGTGCCGCGCCCGTTGGTGGTGTAGCCGCCGTCCATAAAATCCACATTCCCGTCTTCCTGTACGCTCACATTTTCAAGCCATGAATTGGGTTGGGTGAGGGCGCGGTAGATGGTGGGTTCATCGTGTGCATCCAGCCCAAAGGTTTTGGCAAAACAGCCGTTTTCTGAGGCATAAACTTTCCCATCGGGGAAGAGGGCACAGAAATCATCCTGCACAGGCAGGCTGCTGCGCTGTTGGCGAAAGGTGGTGGTGGTCTTGCCCGTGCCGGAGAGCCCGATGATCAGCGCCAATTCTTCCCCGCTCACCAGATCCGGGAAGACCTTGCAGCCGGCGTGCAATGCCAGTCCACCCTGCCGATAGATCCAGTGATTCCACATGCGCAGCCCCCCTTTTTTTGATTCACCGAAATAATCTGAGCCAAGCACTCGGGTGGTGTAATGCTCCAGGTCCACCGCGATCAAACGTTGCCCGGGATAGCCCTGCGCAGGTAAATCCGGCGTGATGATGACGGTGAATTGGGGTTGGAAATCCTTGTCAGGCGGGAAATATAACTGCTGCTGCATGGCAGCGATATTGGCATGGGAACGCTCAACCAGCAAGCGACAGGCTACCCGAAACCGGAATTCGGGTCCGATATATCCGTCTATCTGCAACATGTCCTGCTGGGCGATGTAAGCATCCTGGATGCCGGTAATTTTTTGATATTCGGCGACCGGTATATGGGGTTTTCCAATTTCAGAATCGCTCACGAAGAAGGTCGCTTCACTGGAACGTGCTGTGATGTGTGTTTTTATGGAGAGATTGCCGTGTTTCGTCAACCTCGCATTTGCCGAAGAAGCCATTAATGAATGGAAAACGGACTGGGTAGGATTGGACAGGGTCGATTTTGTTGTTGGATTGTTAATCATTTATCGCTTTTCTGATCCGGATCATCCGATGATTTTGTGTACATGAATTCTATGATACAATGCAAAAAGAGTGCATCTTCGAGTCTCTTAATCTACGACGATGAATGTTATGGTTTTGGGACCGTTAGGGTGTAAATGGAAACGTTTACGCCTCCCTTATTGGAAAGGAGATGTAATAAGGATAATGAAGGGAATTATCCGGTTTTATATGCGCCTTTCCAAAGGCGCATAATTTTTTTTAATATCATGAACGGGAGCGGAGAGATGAGGAAGGGCTATTATTTCACTACACGCGATTTGCTTTTTATTGCGGGATTTTCTGCCATCGGTGGGCTGGCCAGTACCTACATCAACATGATCGGTGATTTTTTTCAATCGCTGCTCGGGTTTGCCGGGACAACACAGTGGGCGGCAGGATTGCATATCTTGTGGATTCTTCTGGCAGTCGGCATCGTCAACAAACCCGGTACGGCGGTGCTCACGGGGATACTCAAAGGGTTGGTGGAATTATTGAGCGGCAATACCCACGGCATACTGGTTTTGATCGTTGATGTTGTGGCTGGCTTGATCGTAGAATTGATCTTTTATCTCCCGATGTTAAGCACATTATGGAAAAATATTCTGGCAGGGGGGCTGGCGGCAGCTTCGAATGTGTTTGTCTTTCAGATATTTGCTTCAGTACCCTCTGATTCGCTGGCATTCTGGAGTTTGCTGGCGGTAGGGGGCATGGCGTTCATCTCTGGGGTGGTGTTTGGTGGCATTATCAGTCAGGTTGTGATCAGGAATCTGGCAAAAACCGGCATTATCCCGCAACCCCTAACGGGCAGCAAAGTGCGCTGGGCCAGGGTTGGATTTGTTTTGGTGGGGGTATTATTATGCGCCGTGTTTGCATTTGTGTATACCCAGTCTGCAAAAGGGGCAGGAGAGATAGTGCTATTCGGCAATGTGGCAGGGGACCAGATCTTCAGTGCTCAAACTACCGCTATCACCCCCATCACTGTAGAAAGTGAACTGCAGGGCATGGCAGGTACTTACACCGGCTTTCCGCTCAAAGATATCTTGGCGCAGGCAGGCGCCGGGGATGACAGTGATCTGATCCTGGTCACTGCAACCGATGGTTACAGCTACTTCATTACGATGGATGAAGTGCGCAGTAATCCGGATCTTATTCTTGTCGCCGGTGGGGAGGGAAAGGATGCCAGCTACAGCGTCGTCGGCGCTGCCAATAGCAAAGCCTGGGTACGAGGAGTGGCAGAGCTTACCGTATTTCAAAGTACACCTGTTCCTGTCAGCATGGCAGGAAACGGGGTAGGAGAGTTCCATCCACAGGACTGGCAGTTCGACATGGATAGCGTGCACTTTGAACTCGGGACGGGTTCAAAGAAAATGCAGGGGGTAGCCGTATATCTGGTATTGGAAGCCCTTGAACTCCCCACACCCTATGAGCAGGCGGTTTTTTCAAACGGGAATGACAGTATTGTTCTTGATAAAGCCGCTATCCAACAGGATGATACCATTCGTATTTTTGTCAATATTGATGGATACAGCATGACCTATCTGGTAGGTACGTTGCAGGGCGAGATTCTGCTTGAAAATTTGAACAGTATAGCTTTGCAGTAATTTAAATGGATATTGATATTACTCACCTTACTTATCGTTATTCTCCTGGTGAAAAACCAATCCTGGATGATGTTGATTTGCATATTCCTGGTGGTGAGTGGTTGCTTGTCAGCGGAAGATCGGGATCCGGTAAAACCACCCTGGCGTATGCCATCGCCGGAATTCTCCACCAACAGGAAAACGGAGCGGCGGATGGGCAGATAGAAGTGGGTGGGATGGATGTGAGCAGAAGTGAGCTGTATACGATCGCAGATGCGGTTGGTCTTGTTCAACAAAATGCGGACGACCAGTTTTGCGCTTTGAGTGTTGCGGATGAGATGGCGTTCGGATTGGAAAATAGGTGTATCCCACTCGCTGAAATGGAAGATCGCATCAGTGAAGCGTTGGAACTGACCGGTTGTGAGGACCTGTATTCGCGCCAGTTGTTTGAACTGTCAGGTGGAGAAAAACAGAAGATCGCGATCGCTTCCATCCTGGCATTAAGACCCGCTATTCTCATTCTGGACGAACCGACTTCCAACCTCGATCTGTCATCGACCCGGCAGATCTTTGAGGTGTTGCATGACCTGCACGAACGCACCAATTTGACCGTGATTATCATCGAACATAAGGTGCATTTGTTTGCCAGCCTTTTTGAACGTTGTATTTACCTGGAAAACGGGAAGATCCAATATGATGGCAGAACGGATTCCTCCCCGCTGGCAGCGGTCAGGATCATGAACTTCAATGACTTATCGAAGTTCGCCGGGCAGGATGTGCCTGACCGCCTGCGCTTGCAAGATTGGACCTATGCCGGCGATAATGGGTTCGAATTATCGGTGCCTTCGTTGCGTCTCAAAGCCGGTCATATCGTTGCTTTGATGGGCGCCAACGGGTCGGGGAAAAGCACCCTGTTGAAGACATTAACCGGTATTTTGCAGCCCGACGGTGGAACGTTGTTTTTGGATGGACGGGAGACAAATTCTCTGACGGTCCCGCAGGTAGGAATGGTATTCCAGAATGCGGATGAACAGCTTTTTACCAGCAGCGTGGAAGATGAAATGGATTATGCCCTGCAGAATCTTCAACAGAATGACGATCCGCACCGCGCACTGGTCTCTGAACTGCTGGTGCTGTTTGGTTTGGATGAAAAAAGAACTTTCCATCCGCACCGGTTAAGCTATGGGGAGAAGAAAAGGCTGAATATCGCGTCCAATCTGGTGTTTTCACCCTCACTCCTGTTATTGGATGAAGTGTTTATTGGGCAGGATGGGTACCAGGTCAATTACATTCTGGAACGTTTACATAAGTTGTGTGATCAGGGGGCAACGATTATTTTGGCTATCCATGACCCGGCATTGATGTGTTCCATTGCAGATGAGGTCATTTTCCTTGAAAATGGCGAGCTTCGATTCTACCTTTCATTGCAACAGGCGGTCATTTGGTGGCAGGTGAATGGGTACAGGGATTACATTCCGGAAGAGGAGAAGGGGTTATGAGGAAGATCGCATATTTTCCGGCGCATTCAACGTTGCATGCCCTGCACCCATTTACCAAATTTATTTTACTGCTGGGCATCGGTATCATGATCTTTTTCATCCAATCTGCACTCCTCCAATTGGTTCTGCTGGTGTTGTTATTTTTATCTTTTCTTCTGATCAAACAAAACCCATTCCGTTACCATGGCATGCGCGTAACATTGGTGACTGCTTTCACGCTTGCATTGATCCAATGTCTCTTTTATCGGGAAGGAACGGCACTGTTGCAGATCCATGGCTGGGCACTTACTGATATGGGATTGCAGCGTGCGGTTATCATCAGTTGCCGTTTTGTGATCATCATTCTTTGCAGTTATGTATTTATCCTGACTACGTCGCCATCTGATCTGGCATATGCTTTCATGCAGATTGGAATTCCATACCGTTATGCTTTTATGATCGTAACATCCATGCGGTTGGTTCCGATTCTATCCATCGAAGGGGAAAGGATCATGCATGCACAGAGGTTGCGTGGTGCACACTATAGCATCAGAAAACCCGCAACGAATCTCTACCATTTGACCACTTTTTTGAATGCCGTACTTTTTTCTCTGGTGAATCGCGTTGATCGGCTTGCGATTTCCATGGAAGGCAGAAGTTTTGGCAGATATCCCAAGCGCACTTATCGAAATCTCTTGCAATTTAAAACGCCGGATGTCCTTTCATTGGTACTGGTTCCGGCAATCTTGATCCTGTTTATTTCTATGAAAGGAATTATATGAAATCACAAAAGAGCAAAAAAATATTAAAAGTGATCGGAATAATTGTGGGTGTGGTCGCTTTGGTCGCATTGGTGATCGCACTCTCTCTTAAACAATTACCGGTGCGGGTATTGACCAGTTACACTTTCGATACCCTGTGGGAAGAAGGCACCACCATGCATGAATGCGCGGAATGCCACGATACCAAAGAAGAATTCCATACTTGCAGTACCTGCCATGACGAACATGGTTCGGTGGAACTGCCCGAATTATATTTCTATACCATGCTGGAAGTCACCGGTGATGTGGATAAAGTGATCTATATTCCTACCAATCACTTTTTCAGTTATTCCGAATTACCCAATACTTTCCTCACCGTGGAACAGTTCATGGAAAAATGGGAGATCAACGGGTATCAAAGTTTCACCATGTATACCCGGGATGGTGAATTCGTATCGGTCGATAAGGATAATGTCACGCCAAACGCTATGTTTCTCCCCTATGAAGATGGCATTCGTTTTGCTTCAGACGATTTGCATGAGTCGACCTGGGTGAAGGGTCTTGCCAGGATCATCATTGTCGGAGAAGACACTCCTCTCGTTATTGACGGACAGGCTACTTCTATCGGTCGCTTACTGCTGGGGAAGACCACTTCGATCACGGTTGAAGAAGCCAAAGTCATGTTCCGCAGCGAAGAAGATGGAGAAACTCGCCAGGCATATACTTCCAGCCGTGTTGAAGGGGCGGCCCTGAGTGATTTACTGGATATGGCGCAATACACGGATATCAAGTTCACGCTGCAAGATGGTACGGTCAGCAGCCTGCCTGTGGATGAAGTGAAAAATGCCATTCTGACCAAACAATCCACATCGGTGGTGTTGATCATTCCTGAAATGGGACGCAACAACTGGCTCTTCAATGTGGTCTCGATCGAGGGAGAATGATCATGCGCCGCTTTAGAAGCATATTACTATCCCTGACATTTCTATCCCTGTTCCTTTTTAGTGCCTGCTCGCATGCCGGCGACGATCTGATAGTGAAGATTGATCAACAAGAAATCACTGTCACACGTGAGATGTATCGCGAGATCGAAACCGGGGTCAATGTAGATGATGAAAAGGATTATGATCTGCCCCTCGAATATCTTTTTTATCAAAATGGGGTGAAAGTGGTTGATTCGGTCAAAGTCATTCAGGATGATATAGCAACCACTTATGTATGGAGAGAAATTGCCGGAAGCACTTACTGGCGGAATGTCAGCCAGATCGAAATCGATGGGCAGCTCTATAGTATCGATCAGCTCAATGTTCAAAGCGGGGGGTTCGATTTTGCCGTTGATCATTCTATTACCGATGTGGCGGCTTTGACTGCCGAAGCATTGGGCATCTCGTTTGGTGATAAAAATTCCGGCTTTGCACTCTCAGCGGTGCCGGTTGAACATGTGGTGTGGTTCTTTTTGGATGGCTTCGGGTATGAACAATTTCAATTTGCCGTACAGGAAGGAATTCTTCCAAACCTGTCCGTGGCGGGTGATTTTTATCCTTCTTACAGCATCTATCCGCCAAGGACAAGCACCGTGACAGCAGCATTGCTGTCCGGGTTGGATTCAACTCAGAATGGGGTATGGGTATCCGGAATTCGAAGTTTGAACGTTCCCAGCATCATTGACGCAGTGAAAGATAGCGCAAGAGAAGTATTGGTAATCGAAGGAAGCAGCACGCCTTTTAATTATCCCAATGCTGAGGTCGTTCTTTCCGGTGATCGGGATGGAGATGGTTCGACCGATGATAACGTCTTCAGTCACGCCCGGGAAGCTTTTCAGGGTGGAATTCCCAGCCTTACCATGATCCATTTTCACGGGATCGATGATGTGGGGCACACCTATGGTCCGTATTCTGAAGAATGGAGGGTAAAGGTCAAGGAAATCGATCAAATGATGGGACAGCTCTTGCAGGAATTACCTGCCAACACCCTGGCAGTGATCTTCCCGGATCATGGAATGCATACGGTGGTAGGAGATTCTGAACTGGGAAATCATGGTAATTTGATCCTGGATGATATGAGCACTTATATCATCCTGCGCACTGAGTAAACAGTTCGAAAGCCAAAACAAAAAGGAGAAAAGAGAAAATGACAAAGAAAAATACTGCACTTCTTACACTGGTTTTATTGATGGGATTCCTGGTTGGCTGTGGCGCCAAGGTGCCCAATGTTGATTGGACCTTAAAGATCTCGGGTGAAGTAGCTACTCCCCTGGAATTATCCTTTGCTGATCTGGCAAAGATGGATCAGACTGATCTGGACGATATCATGATGGAAAAATCCACGGGGGAAGATGAGGTCACTTCCTGGTCGGGTGTCAAATTGGATGATATTCTTGCCCAGGCAGGGGCTGCAGAGGACTATGTTTCTCTCACTGCCATCGCATCGGACGGGTATTCCATTGAGATTGCCAAAGAAGAATTAACAGGTGCCATTGTAGCGTTGAAAGATTCCGGAGAATGGATCGACACGGTTACTCCTGACAAGGGACCTATTCGTTTGGTAACCCCCCTGACGCCTGCCAATCGCTGGGTATTCGGGATCACCGAACTGCAGGTGAACAAATAATAATTTTCCGATTCAATAAGGCTTTCTGAACAAAAAAACGAGCGGGTGAGAATCTCGCTCGTTTTTTATCCACCGCGGGTGCGAAAAGCTTCCATCACGTTTGGCAGCGATTCAATACGCGTCAGCACGCGACTCAGTTGGCTGATATCCACGATATCCAGTAATAAATTAATAGACGCCAGATTATTGCTGATGTTGATTTTGATGTCGCGCAGGTTGATGCCTTCGTTGCTCAGAATAGTGGAGATATCGTTCATCAATCCCTGACGATCATACGCTTTGATTTGAACGGTGACCGGGAAGGTACGATGGGCTTCTCCCCAATCCACTTTGATGACACGTTCTTTATCTTTGACCGAGAGCATATTGGGACAATCCTGGCGATGGATGGTCACGCCGCGCCCGCGTGTGATGTAACCGGTGATCGCATCCCCGGGAGCGGGTTTGCAACAGCGCGCAAAATGGGTCAGGATGCCGCTTAATCCCAATACATTGACCGCATCCAGATCCTCCCTTTCTGTAGCAGGGGCATGGATTTGGAAGAGGGGATCTTCCGAATCTTTTTCGACGTCATTCAGTTTATTGATGATCTTGCGAATAGAAAGATCACCGCAACCGAGCGAAATAAAAAGCTCCTCTTCGTTCTTTAATTCCAGAGATTGTGCCAGATCTTCGATGTTGACATCTGTCACCCCCAGGCGGTGCATTTCACGGTCAAGAATATCACGACCTTGGTTGAGGTTCTGCTCCCGATCTTGTTTTTTGAACCACTGGCGGATCTTGGAACGGGCGCGTTGGGTCTTAACTAATCCAAGGTTGAGGTTCAACCAATCACGGGAAGGTCCGCCATGTTTGGAAGTGAGTATCTCGAGTTGATCCCCGGTTTGCAGATGATAATCCAGTGAAACCAGTTTCCCGTTGACCTTGGCACCCCGGCAACGATTCCCGATCTCGGTGTGCACATGGTAGGCGAAATCGATGGGAGTGGAACCGCTGGGGAGATCGATGATATCCCCACGTGGCGTGAACACATAAACGCGATCTTCGAAGACATCGCTTTTCATGCTGTCAACAAATTCCTGGGCATCATCGACATCCGTCTTCCAGTCCATCAATTTGCGCAGCCAGTTGATACGCTGCTGGTAGGAATCGGTGAAGGGTTTTTTCTCTTTATACATCCAGTGAGCAGCAATACCGAATTCGGCGTTCTGGTTCATTTCAGGAGTGCGGATCTGCACCTCGAGCGGTTTCCCGTCGGCATAGATTACCGCTGTGTGCAGAGAGCGATAAAAATTGTCTTTGGGCGCGGCGATGTAATCATCGAATTCATTGGGAATGGGACGCCAGTTGGTGTGGATCAAGCCTAAGGCAGCATAGCAGGAAGGAATATCCGATACGATCAGGCGCACACCGCGCAGATCACGCACCATCTCAAAAGGTTGCCCCTTATCGGTCATTTTGCGATAGATGGAATAGATGTGCTTGGGGCGCCCCGTTATGTCTGCTTCGATCTTCCCTTTTTTCATCAAAGCGGTCAGATCATCGATAATATGGGTTATCTCCGCTTCGCGATTTTTGCGACGATCGGATAATTTTTGTGCGATCTCCTTGTATGCTTCGGGATTGAGATAGCGCAAAGAAAGGTCTTCCAATTCCCATTTTAGTTGCCAGATGCCCAGACGGTTTGCCAACGGGGCAAAGATCTCCAGCGTTTCCTTGGCGATGCTGTAACGCTTCTTTTCGGGCATATGGCTGAGTGTGCGCATGTTGTGCAGACGATCTGCCAGTTTGATTACCACCACACGGATATCATCTCCCATTGCCAGCAGCATTTTGCGCAGGGTCTCTGCTGCCAATTCATGGCGGCGGCTGTGTACTTGCAGGGCAACTGCCGGATCTTCTTCCTCATCTTGCGCATCGTTGGCAGTGTTCTTATTTTCTGCTTTCGTCTTGCCGGTCATCTGATCCGCTCTGGAAACACGTGGGATATTGGTCAATTTGGTGACCCCGTCCACCAATCTGGTGATCTCACTGCCGAATTTATTATCCAGGTCTTTTAAAGTCACGGAGGTGTCTTCTACGGTATCGTGCAGTAATGCGGCGGCGATGACCTCCGGAGGAACCTGCAGGTCGATCAGTATCTCAGCCACTGCGATACAGTGGGTGATATAGGGCTCGCCGGAAAGGCGTTTTTGACCTTCGTGGGCTTTCTCCGCAAATTTATAGGCGCGTGTGATCAGATCACGGTCAACGACTGTGTACGAATCGGGTAGTTTTGAGAGTAGAGATTCTATATCCATATACTTCGGTAATTATCAGCTAAGTATAATCTGCAAATGTAAGAATTACTTTAATTTTCAGATTTTTTCTCTAATTTTGCTAATATTTCGTGTAGGGTAAAATCCTCAAATGAGGGGAAAATCATGTCTGCCAGAGAAACATCCATTTTGCTGGTGATGGGGTTGGGAACAGCAATGCAGGGCAATCCGGCGCGTTTAGCAGCCAATATGCCATTGGGAGAATCTTCTAACACCAGGGCTTCATTCGGGGCGAAACCCCATTTCTGTAGGACAAGATTATACAACTCCGGGTCGGGTTTGCCGTTGGATACATTATCCCGGGTGCAGATGGGATCGAATAAGTGCTCCATTTTCAAACGGGCTAAATTACCGTAAACCCATGTGGCGAAGGAACTGGATGCCACCCCCAGGCGCAATCCGGCTTGCTGGGCGGATTGGATGAACTCCAGGATGCCGGCGCGCGGTTTATCCAGGTAACGGGTTGCGGTAATTGTGGTGTGGTATTCTTGTAAGGCTGAGTGAAGTTGCTCCTCGGTCAACCCGTATTCGCGCAGAAAACCGTGGACGAAATGGTTGTCGGAAGCTTTCCCGATCATTTCCAAATAACGCTCTACAGGAAAAGTGTGCCCAAATTGCTTAAATACCTTTTCCCATGCCATTACTTCGGGTGTTTCCGTATCCAGGATCAACCCGTCGAAATCAAAAATGATGCCGCGTATGTTCATGTCAATCCGTAAAAACGAAACCGGGTAGATTTAATTCCTGCTGTAGATACAGGATATCTTTACGTAAGTTAGCATTGACCGGTACCCCGTTAGCCCGGACATATTTTTCCATCTCGAATTCTTTTTCACCGGCAGTGTAGATACGCTCCTGCCCGGGTGCCTTACGCGTTGCGCGCAGGGTGCGCAGAAGCTCGCCGATATTGTGTTTGAATTCATCCGGGGGAAGGAAACTACCGATATCCATTGCCATAAAGAAATGCCCGACCCTGAAGCGGGTGGGTTGCTTGTTTTCATCCAGCCCGGATAATTGAAATAGGAAAGCGCCGCTTTGCAGGGCAGAGGATAGGATTTCTACCATGGTGGATAGGCAGTAACCTTTGTGTCCTCCCAACCGTTCGCTTTCTCCGCCCAGTGGCAGTAGTGCAGCATCATCTGCCAGAATAGCATCTAAAATCTGATCGGCATCCAGCATGGGCTGGTTGTTCTGATCGATTACCCATCCGGCAGGTACCGGTTTTTCGGCGCGTGCCAGGACTTCGATCTTGCCGCGCTGGGTGATAGAAGTGGCTCCATCGTAAAGAAATGGACATTCCTCATCCGTGGGAGCTCCAAAACTGATCGGATTGGTCCCCAGGGTGGGTTGGGTTCCGTGGGTGGGGGATACACAGGGTCGGGCGTTGGTAAAGCTCATCCCGATCATGTTGTGTTCGATCGCCATGAGTGGGTAATAACCGTCGATCCCGAAATGCGTGGAATTGCGCACCGCCACCGCCCCCATGCCATATTCCCGGGCTTTATCGATTGCCATTTGCATGGCTTGGGTGGCGATCACCATTCCCATACCATGATTTCCTTCCACGACTGCCGTGGTGGGAGATTCTCTTACAATGCTGGGGGTCACCGAAGGTTCGATGAGACCGGCTTTCAAGCGCTCATAATACATGCGCAGGCGCCCGATGCCGTGCGATTCGATGCCGCGCAGGTCGGATTTGATCAATACATCCGCACAGGTTTTAGCGTCTTTTTCTGAGATCCCCGTCCCTGTGAAGACGGCGACCATGAATTTGTATAAAATGTCTACCGGAATATGTACCATCGATTGTTCCATTGGAAATCCTTTTCATAGAAAATTGCGAATAACCTATTTTAGCATCTCTATGGTGGAAATCTGTCTGGAAAGCGAAAGGTTTTGAAGAATTTCCTGTTGCTTTGGCGAAAGGGAGTCGGTGATCAGGGCGGTGAGGATCTCGGCGATGCCGGGTCCTAACATAAACCCCTGCCCGCACATTCCGGCACCCAGCACCAATCCGGGGGCTTCTTCTACCAGCCCCAGGTAGGGTGAGCCATCGGGGGTCATCGGGTATAGTCCCCGCCATGTCCGCCGCACGCGAATATGGCGTAATCTTGGCACCAGATCGATCAGTCTTCTGGCGGCAATAGGGAGAAATTCAGAAGTGACGCGGGTGTCAAATCCAGGAATGGGTGGCTGGGGGGAATAGCAGAAGAGCACCTGCCCGGTGGCATGCTGGTAGAAATAGAAATTGGATGTCTTGGTAGTAGGTCTGATATCGACCACCAGGGGGTCAATAAAGGTTTGCACCGGTTCGGTGATGCCGGCTTCGTGCGATTCTGGGATCAGTGGGATTTCTATATTTGCCATTTCCCCGATCTGGGCTGCCCAGGCACCGGCAGCATTGATCACCCATGGGGCATGATACGTTTGCGAGGAGGTTTTTACACCGATGACCTTTTCTTTTTCCCGGACCAGCCCGCTCACGGCTTCGTTGAAATGGAAAATCGCTTGGTGTTGGATGGCATGCCGATAGAAAGCTACCAGTGAGAGCAGTGGGGAGGCGTGCCCGTCATCGGGTGAATAAGTGCCCCCTAAAAGTGCATCAGAATTCAAATCCGGCACCACCTTGATCAAATCGGCAGGCTCAAGCCAATCGATGTTCATCTGCCATGATTTTTGTTTCTCCAGCAATGCCTTCAGACTGCGTTCGTCCTCATCCCGGTATACCGCATAGACGTAACCGCCCTTTTTCCATTCGATATCATCTCCGTAAGCTTGTTTCCAGGTGGAGAAAGTTTGAATGCTGCGCTGGCATAACCAGGCTTTAGATCGATCGGAATGGGTGGCACGGATGCCTCCGATGGCAGCTTTATTGGAAGCCTGTCCGATACTGGGGCGGTTGTCAAGGACCAGCACTTGCAGCCCTGCCTTTGCAAGGAAGAAAGCACTTGGCACCCCCACTGAACCCGCTCCGATAATGATCACATCGTAATGCTGAGCCATCGCTTTATGATCTGTCACTTTCTTTGGACTGTTCTGCGAAGGTTTGCAGGGTGATTTCCACATTGAGAGGGCGCTTGGAGAAGCATGTGACCTCCTGCAGAGCAATGCCTTCTTCTTTCATGAGCTGCAAGATGAGGGATTCACAGGTCTTTCCACCACAAGCCCCCATACCCGCTCGTGAGATGGCTTTGATCAGATTCAGGTCGCGTATGCCACTGCGGATCAGTTCCCGAATCTCTCCGGCAGTAACCCGTTCACAACGACATACGATCGTTTCATTTTCTAGATCATTCTGGGCAGGCGTTGCCATGAGGACCTCCCTGGTTCTAACCAATTGAATGCCCGCGATCTGCTCTGCAATATTGGCAGGGGCAAGCACTTTTATTAATGCGGTATGGTCGGACTTGGTCGATTGGATCACGTTGATGACCTTGACATCGCCGAGGATGGCTCCTTCACGATCAGTTGCTGGAAAAGTTAACCCCATGACGTCTTCTTTATTCACGGGAAGTTCATAAGGTAAGGAGACCAAGGGGAATTCCGGATCCTTGCGGTAATCGACCAGTGTGATCGCCAACCCCGGGCAGCCTAATACACATTTTGCGCAGCCCAGGCATTTCCCATCCGGATCAATAAAATCAGGGATCGCCAGGATATCGTCGGATGGAATATGGATGAGCTGTTCTACGCATAAAGCGGAGCAGGGGTTGCAGGGGATTTCTTGTACACAGTGGAAGACCGGTTTGACATCGGATGGGTGGAGAACTTTTTTTTGTGTATGGACTCTTCCGGGTTTGGATGAGAGCGTGTCTTTTAGTTCAGCAAGTGCTTCAATTTCATGTGCCGGAATGGTATCTGGTCTGAACACTTGTATGATTTTTTTGGCGGTGATCTTTCCGGAAACGATAGCGGCAGAAGCTTCGGCGATCTCCTGTGCATCTCCTGCGGCATATACCTGAAAACCAAAGCCCCGGGCTTGCTCGAAAAATTCATTGACCGGGTTCAATCCTGCAGCGATAAGGATTCCGTCACAGGCAATGGTCTTTTCACCACCTGGGATCGCTTTGAAAGCTTCATCTACCGGGGCAATGGTGATCGATTCAACATGCTCATTTCCCTCCGCGCGGATTACCGTATGGGAGGTATAGATAGGCACGCCCAGACGTTTGATCTTATCCAGGTGGACCTGATATCCGCCACACTGCGGCATGATCTCAACCAGTCCCTGCACTTGGATGCCGGCTTGCAGGGCGTGGTATGCGGTGATCAACCCCACATTCCCGCCTCCAACAATGAAATAGCGTTTGCCGGGGATGACCCCATCCCGGTTGAGTAATGTTTGAAAAGCACCCGCTCCGGAGATTCCCGGTAGCGAGTTCCCGGGGAATAACAATGATTTCTCGCGAGCACCGGTAGCGATCAGCAGGATGTCGGGTTCGACCAGCGCATATTGCCGGTTGTTCTTTAGAATGCCCACTTGATGATCGCTGAAAATTGCCACCGCCGGGGAGTTCAACCACGTTTCCACGCTGCTGAGTCGCTGGATCTTCTTGGATAGAATCGTGGCGATATCGATGCCTCGTGTGCCGGCAAATACCATTTCCTTGGAGCCAAAGAAACGGTGAGTTTGTAATACCAGTTTTCCACCCACACTGGCTTTATCGTCTACCAGTAATGTTGGTATACCCTGGCTGCCCAGTTCGATCGCCGCCGAGAGCCCTGCCGGACCGGCACCGATGATCAAAACCTGCACATGTCGTTGCAGCAGGGGCAGGCTTGGAGCTTCGGGGGCTTCTAGTCTGGGAAGGATGGATAATCCTTCCAAGGGCTCTAGCTGCATGCCATCACGCATGAATTCCATACAGGCTTTGTGAGGGGATCCATTGACCAGCACCAGGCATTGCGAGCATTGATCGTTGGCACAAAAGATCCCTTGAGGAGAATGGTCTTTGTGGTGATGCTGAAAAATATGGATCTCATTGGCGATCAGTGCAGAGGCAATGGTGTCGGTTTCATATGCGCTGTATTCAATCCCTTTCCATGTGAAGTGAATTTCAGCGCCACGCTGGAAGGATAAGATGGGATGTTCTTGCAAATAGTTTATTTTGTTTGGCATTGTTCTATGTTAATATTGTAAAAGAAGTGATACGTGATTCAATCAGAGAAATGGAAAATTATCCAGTTAGTAATATCACCAAACTGTATTGAAAAATATATGACTATGTTAGAATTCAATGATTTTTTAGATATTGGAGCATGGATATGAAGAAAATCGCAGTATTGACAAGTGGCGGGGATGCCCCCGGGATGAACGCTGCTATTCGGGCGGTTGTGAGGTCTGGATCACAAAAGGGGATGGATGTGTATGGCGTTCCACTGGGGTACTCCGGATTGATCGATGGAAAATTCTTGCCATTGGGTCCACGTGATGTGGGGGGGATCATTCAAAAAGGTGGTACATTCTTGGGCAGTGCCCGTTGCGAGGAATTCAAGACCGAATCCGGAAGGAAGAAGGCTCTGCGAGCCTTGAACAGCAATGGAATCGAAGGGTTGGTTGTGATCGGGGGCAATGGTTCCCAAACTGGGTCTTATTTATTATCTGAAATGGGATTTCCGGTGGTAGGAGTGGCTTCTACCATTGATAACGATCTGGTGGGTTCCGATATCACCATTGGCGTCGATACGGCGTTGAATATTGCTCTGGAAGCCATCGACCGGTTGAAGGTGACGGGTTCTTCGCACCAGCGTGCCTTCCTGATCGAAGTGATGGGCAGGAAATGTGGATATCTGGCTTTGATGGCAGCCATCGCCGGTGGTGCCGAAACGGTGACCCTTCCGGAAGTGGATGTTGAACCGGAAGAGATCGTTGAGGTGCTGTCCAATGCTTATGAACGTGGAAAATCACACGCCATCGTGGTGGTGGCGGAAGGTGCCAAGTACAATGCTACCAAGTTAGCCGAATACTTCACCGAACATCATGAGGAGATCGGTTTTGCACTGCGGGTGACTATTTTGGGGCATGTGCAACGCGGCGGTTCACCCAGCGCCCAGGACCGTATTTTGGCAAGCCGCTTGGGCGCCGGAGCGGTGGATAGCCTGGAGCGCGGTGAATACGGTGTGCTGGTAGGTTGGATGAACAATGTACTAACGACCACTCCCTTGAAGGATGTGGTCGGTAAGACCAAGCAATTGGATATGCAATTGTTCGAACTGGCGCGCGTATTGGATTAAGAGCAATCCCTGCCATGACCGGCAGGGATTTTTTACTTCTTCACTGCTTTCAAATAGGATTGGATGAATCCGTCGATATCTCCATCCAGAACCGCCTGGGTGTTGCCCTCTTCATAATCCGTACGGTGATCCTTTACCATCTGGTAGGGATGCAATACGTAGGAGCGGATTTGGCTACCCCATTCGATCTTCTGGAATTCCCCTTTTAGTTTGGCAATCTGTTTTTCCTGTTCCTCCAACTTGATCTGGTACAGGCGACCGCGCAGTACTTTCAGCGCGTTTTCTTTGTTTTGTAGTTGGGAGCGTTCGTTCTGGCAGGTGACTACGATACCGGTTGGTTTGTGAGTGATGCGTATCGCAGTGGCATTTTTCTGCACATTTTGCCCGCCCGCTCCGGCAGATTTAAAGACGTCAATTTCAATGTCATCCGGATTGATGACCACTTCCGGGTCTTCGGCGGTGACTTCGGGTAATACCTCTACTTGAACGAAGGAAGTATGCCTGCGATGGGCAGCATCAAAAGGAGAAAGGCGCACCAGGCGGTGCACTCCTTTTTCAGCGCGTAGATAGCCATAAGCATATTTTCCTGCTATAGAGATCGTTACGCTCTTGATGCCTGCTTCTTCTCCTTCGGTGAGATGGATGATCTCGGATTTGAATCCCGATTTTTCAGCCCAGCGCAGGTACATACGCTCTAGCATGGACGCCCAATCCTGCGCATCGGTACCCCCGGCTCCGGCATTGATGGAAAGCAACGCATTCCCTTTGTCATACGGACCGGAGAGTAGTGTGTCGAATTCGAGGGTATCGATTTGTTTTTCCAGCAATTGGATCTCTTTTTCCAGTTCTGGACGCAAAGATTCATCATCCAGCACGACCAGATCATGAATCGACTGGGCGGTGGTGTCTAATTTTTCCCATGCTTGAATTTCGTCATTCAGATCGGAAATGATCTTCATGGTCTGCCGGGCTTGATTGGGATTTTCCCAAAAGGAATTGGATTCCGATTCTTTGGAAAGCTGAGCTAAACGGGATTTTTTATTATCCCAGTCAAAGATGCTCCTTGAGTGTGAGTAATTTTGAACGACAGTCTTCTATACGATCCAGTAAGTCTTGCACTATGCACTCCTAATGACTCAATTTCATTCGAACAGTGTAGCAATTATATGCGGAAAATGGGATTCAAGAAAGTTTACCTGCCAATTGCCCGCAACCGGCCTGGATCTGCGTTCCTTTGCTGAAGCGGATGGTGGCTGGAATATGATGATCGGTAAGCACTTGTTGAAAAGCTTGAATTTTATCAGGGGGTGAAGGCAACCCGCTGAAAGCGGTAGTGCTGTTCATCGGGATCAAATTGACATGGCAAAGCATTTTCTGTAATAATTCCACTAAGTGGAGGGCATCTTTGTGGCTATCGTTGAATGCATCGATCATGACATATTCGAAAGTGACCCTCCGGTTCGTCGTATGGATATATTCCCGCACTGCCTTCAATATCTCTTCGATGGGATATTTTTTATTGATCGGGATGAGTTGCTCC
>JAAZOK010000121.1 GCA_012797815.1 Chloroflexota bacterium
CCTTACTGGGATTGAATGAAACCCTGGTCATCCTGTTATCCGGATTAGTGTGGGTACTGCTAAATCTGCCGCCATCCCAGAAAAACAGCTTAATGCTGTTATTTTTCATGCCTGCACTGCCGGCAGGGCTGCTGGCAGCATCCAATCCATCTAACTCTCTGCTCAAACTATTTCTGTATTTTCTTAAAACAGGAGCTTTGCTGTTTGGCAGCGGCTTAGCCCTGCTGGCGTTGATCCAAAACGACGTGGTTAATAATTTCCACTGGATGACACAGCGCCAACTGGTGGATGCCATCACCGTTGGACAGATCACTCCCGGACCGGTTTCCTCGGCAGCTACCTTCATCGGCTACCAGGTAGCGGGATATGGAGGTGCGGTTGCTGCTACATTGGGTATTTTCATTCCCTCCTTTTTTATCGTATTTCTCACCAGCAAATGGCTGACCAGCATCAAAAAAGGAGGCATTTTACATTACTTCCTGCAGGGCGTAACCATCGGGGTAATCGCTCTGATCCTGGTAGTTGCAGTGCGCATCTTCCAAACAGCCATCACAGACATTCTTACTCTGGTAATTGCCGTGGTAGGGTTGTTCTTATTATGGAAATATGAGGTCGAGACGATCTGGCTGATCCTGGCTGGAGTGATCATCAGTTTAGCCAAATTCTATCTATTTTGAGGCAAAGGTGCTTTGATGAAAACAAATGAACTGATCAACTATATTGAAGAACATAAAACATTGATCTCCGACGGTGCCACCGGGTCAAACCTGCAAGCACGCGGATTAGACAAAGGAAAAGCTGCTGAAACCTGGGTGCTTGAAAATCCAGATGCCATCCAACAACTGCACAGTGATTTTCTCAAATCTGGAGCAAATATCCTGCTCACCTGTACTTTTGGCGGCAACCACTTTCGTCTGGAGCATGGTGGGCTGGGAGACAAAGTGAATGAGGTCAATCATACGGCAGTTGAGATTGCACGAAAGGCGATCGGAGAACAAGAAGTTCTTCTGGCCGGCTCCATAGGTCCACTGGGACAGATGCTGAAACCACTCGGTTTGCTGGAGATCGACGAAGCACAACAAGCCTATGCCGAACAAGCCAAAGCACTGGCACATGCAGGAGCGGATTTCCTGTTGATCGAAACCCAATTCGATATCAACGAAGCCCGGGCTGCCATTCAAGGAGCCCTTTCAGTTTGTGATCTCGCCATCATCTGTTCCTTCAGCTACGATCGTGGGACCAAAACCATGATGGGCATATCCCCCACCAAGATGGCACAGGAATTGGACGATTTCGATCTGGCTGCACTAGGCATCAACTGCGGCAAGAGCCTGGAAAATAACCTTTCCTGTTTGCAAGAACTGACATCCGTAACCGACAAACCGTTATGGTTCAAACCCAATGCCGGGCTGCCAACTCTGGATGACATGGGCAATGCCATTTATTCCATCACCCCGGCAGAGATGGGAGCTCAGGCACCTTCCTGGATCAAAGCGGGAGCGGCTATCATCGGCGGATGCTGTGGGACCAGCCCAGAACATCTGGCAGCTATTGCAGCAAACGCACCCCTTTAGTTTGCCAGGGATGGACAAAAAGCTACCTCTTTCTTCATTTCGATTTGGGAACATAGAAGTTAACGGCACCCTAGTGGCAGCGCCCATGGACGGCATCAGTGATTCCGCCTTTCGCCGTATCCTGCGCAAACAGGGCGCCGCCTTGTGCTATACCGAATTCATCAATGCTCAAGATGTGCTAAACGATTCCATCCTTTTCCAGCGCAAAGTTGCATCCATAAGAGAAGAAGAACACCCCATAGGATTTCAAGTCTATGATGCCGATCCGGATGCCGTCGTCACTGCAGCACAGAAACTGACACGCTTCCAACCGGATTTCATCGATATCAACATCGGTTGTTCGGTAGCCCGGGTAGCAAACCGCGGAGCAGGAGCCGGTTTACTGTTAGAGCCAGACAAGATCGCTGAGATATTCGACCGGTTGACAGACACTTTATCCATCCCCATCACTGCCAAGATACGCCTGGGATGGGATGAAAGCCACTCAAATTATCTGGAAATCTCACATCTGATCGAAGCACACGGCGGTGCGATGATCGCCGTGCATGGACGCACGCGCCAGCAGGGATTTCAGGGAAAAGCCAACTGGGATGCTATCCGGGAAATCAAGAAGGACATCTCCATCCCGGTGATCGGCAATGGAGATGTAAAGTGCGTGGATGACATTCACGCTATGTTTTCAGAAACGAAATGTGATGCCATCATGATCGGCAGAGCTGCCATTGCCAACCCGTGGTTGTTCGCCATGCGAGACCGGCATGAAATATCGAATGCCGAAGTTTACGCCTTGATCCGGGAACAACTGGCGATGATGGTATCCGATTACGAAGAAGAGACTGCCCTGCTGCTTTTCAGGAAATTCGTCAACCACTACCTGATTCCTCTGCATCTGAACCGCGCACAGAAAACTGTTTTATTCGATCATCGCACATCCCAATCTCTTTTAAAAGCAATCGAAAAATTGCTTGAATTGTGACAATCTTCCATATTAGTCCCTGACATTTGATACATAATTCCGGTATCGAAAAATTATATCCTTTAACTGGTAAGACCACTTACCAGTTAAGCTTATGAATTGGAAACCGCCCGAACGACCGACCGATTTTGCCGAAAGACGCCTGATCGAGGCTATCTTACAAGGCACCTATCCGGTTGATTCCAATCTGCCACCGGAGAGAGAATTATGTGAGATGCTGGGATTAACCCGCCCTACTCTGCGCGAAGCCCTGCAGCGCATGCGCAGGGATGGTTGGGTAGAAGTTCATCAGGGCAAACCCACCCGCGTGCAGAACTATCTGGAAGAAGGTAATTTGAATGTACTGAATGCGATTGCCAACACCAATGCATCGGTATCCATGCACGTGATAGAAAGTCTGTTGCAGGTACGGCTTCTGTTGGCGCCTGCTTATTTTTCCGCCGCATGCCGGCAAGACCCCGCACGCCTGATCGCACTGCTCCACACCCTGATCCCCGTTTCACAAAATGCTTTTGAGGTGGGAAAAATGGATTGGGAATTGCACAAAACTGCAGCCCTGCTCTCGAACAACCCGGTTTTCTTATTGATCCTGAATGGCTTTGACCAGGTCTACTTACAAATGGCAGAACGCTATTTTGAGCAGGCGATCGCACGCCAGGCTTCGGAAGACTTCTATCGCGATATCTTGAAATTTATCGGGAAGAACTCCGCACAAGATGTTTTCAATCGTACGCAACGCATGATGAAGGACAGCATTACTTACTGGAAACAGTCCCTTTCAAAGGAGGAAGAGAAATGAAACGCTGGAACGGTTGGGGAAGAGAAGAATATAACTATCATTTCGCGCCAAGTGCTCAGGCTTTTGTCGAAAAAATTGTAGGCAAGGGAATACGGATCAAGGATGCCGAATTAGCGTCTGTGATCAAACGCGTTCCCAAATCACGCCTGCCTGAGCATGCGTTGTTTAACAACGATGCTGAATTACGCATTCGCCACTCTCGCGGACAGAGCTTTCCGGATTGGGTGGCATTGCGATATGGCAACGTCGATCATTTTCCCGATGCAGTTGCCGTGCCTGCCTCAAAAGAAGACATTGAGAGTATCCTGGCACTGGCAAAAAAGGGAAATTTCAATGTGATCCCCTATGGTGGGGGAACCTCTGTGGTCGGGCACATCAATGTTGATTCCGGTGACACCCCTACCCTGACCGTGGATATGGAGAAATACAATCAGTTACTGGATCTGGACGCAATCAGTAATCGTGCAACTTTCGGCGCCGGCGTGCGCGGTCCGGATATGGAAGACGCATTAGCTGCACACGGTTTTCGTTTTGGACATTATCCCCAGTCGCATGAATTCTCCACCCTGGGCGGTTGGGTAGCATCCCGCTCGGTGGGCACACAGTGCTACTACTACGGCAGGATCGAACAACTCTTCCTGGGTGGAAGTATGCATACTCCACAAGGTATTTTTGAAATGCTTCCTTTTTCGGCTTCGGCAGCCGGGCCTGATCTGCGACACTTCGCTTTGGGTTCGGAAGGGCGCATGGGCATCATTTCCGAAGCAACGGTACGCATTTCACCCCTCCCCGAATTCGAGCACTTCTATGCGGTCTTTTTCCCTGATTGGGAAAGCGGGTTTACAGCCCTGCGTGAAATGGTGCAATCACGCCTGGATGTATCCATGCTGCGCCTGCTGGATAAATTTGAAACAGAAACCACCTTACAACTTTCCGGAAAGGAAAAACTGGTGAATCTGGCTGATAAAGGGCTGCGCCTGATCGGTATGGGGGAAGAACGCTGTATGATGCTGTTCGGTATCACAGGATTGGCAAGTGGCGCTAGGAGTACCCTGCGCCAGGTACAACACATTGCCAGGCAACACCATGGTTTTGTTGAGAAATGGTACATCGGAAAGATGTGGTATGACTCACGTTTTACTACGCCTTACTTACGCAATAATCTATGGGAATGCGGGTATGCACTGGATACCCTGGAATCAGTTTTCCCATGGTCCAATGTGGCTGATGTAAAAGATGAAGTGGAAAATGCCCTGTTCAGTGGATTGCAAGAGGAAAATGAAAATCTGATCGTTTTCAGCCATCTTTCCCATATGTACACCGATGGAGCAAGCTTATATGTGACCTATCTGTTCCGTCGAACTGCTGACCCACAGCAAACCCTGGAACGCTGGAAGAAACTGAAAAAAGCAGCCAGCGAAGTGATCGTCAAACATCACGGTACCATCAGCCACCAGCACGGTGTCGGCGTTGATCACCGCCCATACCTGCCGTCAGAAAAAGGCGAGCTGGGCATGCAGGCTATGCAGAATTTCTATCGCACCTTCGACCCGCAAGGGTTGATGAATCCCGACAAGTTATACCTGGAGCGTTAACATGCGCTTTGAGAAAGCTAATCGAAACCTATCTGATACCGTTAATGGGAAATGGGATGCCATCGTCATCGGTGGTGGTATCACCGGAGCGGGAATTTTTCGCGATCTGGCAATCAAGGGCTATCGGGTATTGCTGCTTGAACAGAATGATTTCGCATTCGGCACTTCCAGCCGCTCCTCAAAGCTTGTGCACGGAGGACTACGTTATCTGGCAAATGGGCAGTTCAACGTCACCCGTGAATCGGTACATGAACGTGAACGTCTCCAAAAACAATACCCTCATCTGGTCAAACCGCTGGAATTCATCTTACCAGTCTATGAACGCTATAAATACAATCCATCCTTCTTTGAATTTGGGATCGCGATCTACGACCTGTTCGGAAGAAAATGGAACCATGGAAAATATTCGGATCAGGATCGTAAACAGAAATTCCATGAGCTGGATGCAGATGGCTTACGTTCATCGCTTTATTATTTTGACGCCGAAGTGGATGATGCCCGCCTGGTATGGCGGGTGCTGCAAGAAGGCATCCGCGCCGGAGGTATTGCGCTCAACTATTGCAAAGTAGGAAAGATCCTAAAGGATCACGAAGGTTTGATAAGCGCCCTGCAGGTTCACGATCTTGTCAGCCAGCAGCAAATAGAAATCCCCGCCAGGCTCGTCATCAATGCTACCGGTCCCTGGACGGATGAACTGCGCACTCAAATGATCGGGGAAAAAGTAATCCGCAAACTGCGTGGCAGTCATATCCTGTTTGCATCAGAGAAGGTACCTGTGAACCAGGCTTTCACCATATTTCATCCGGTTGATGGCAGAGCATTATTTGTCATCCCCTGGCAGGGTATGACCATGGTTGGTACCACCGATCTGGATCACCCTGAGATATTCGAAAAAGAGAAACCTGAGCCTTTTATGACAGCCAAGGAGATGGATTACCTGTTGGAGGCTGTGAACAAACTCTTTCCTGAAGTGGATGCCAGTGAAAACGATATCGTTTCCTCTTTCGCAGGATTGCGCCCGATCGTTTCCATGGGTGCAATGGCACCTTCCAAAGCTTCCCGTACGCACAAGATATTCGAAGATGGCAATCTCTTCTCTATCGCAGGCGGCAAACTGACCACTTTCCAACGCATGGCTTCTGATATGCTCAAGCATATCAGACCCAACCTTCCAAGACTCCCTTCCGGAAGATTACCAACCCATGATGGCATTTTCCCGGAAATGTCAAAGGAATTGGGAATTGAAATGCAAGAACGTTTGAGCGGGATTCTAGGATTTTCCTTGGCAGATTTTTTGGCTGAGATCCCCTCAGATGAGCTCAAACCCCTGGGATCCACCCCTTTCACTCTAGGCGAGATCCGCTGGGCAGTGCGGCATGAGATGGTTCAGCACTTGTCGGACCTGATGCTGCGGCGCACCCGTCTGGGGTTGGTCAGTGCGGAAGGTGGCACAACGCTGTTACCACAGATTAAAACCGTCATCCAACAAGAGCTGGAATGGTCAGATACTGAATGGGCACAAGAACAGTCCAATTACTTGCGTTTGTGGCACGAATGTTACTCAACTCCGCAAGTTTGAATCTATAATGAATTAAATCATATTGAGGAGAATGCTATGGCAGCAGATCTACTATTAACGATCGACAATGGAACGCAAAGTGTACGGGCATTGGTTTTCGACCTGGCAGGAAATTTGCTTGCCAAATCAAAGGTAGAGATCGAACCCTATAAATCTCCTGAAAATGGTTGGGCTGAACAGGACCCGGATTATTTCTGGAAATCCCTATGCGAAGCCTGTCATAAATTATGGGCAGAGAACAAAATTGACAAGAAAGCCATCGCCGGATTGGCTGTCACCACCCAACGCAGCACCGTCATCAATCTGGACAAACAGGGGAATCCCCTGCGCCCTGCCATTATATGGCTCGACCAGCGTCGCACCAGCGGGCTAAAACCGGTAGGAGGGATGTGGGGATTCCTTTTTAAGGTAGCCGGCATGACCGAAACAGTGCGCTACCTGCAATCCGAAGCCGAATTGAACTGGATACAGACTTACCAGCCGGATATCTGGGATAAAACCTATAAATATGTATTTCTATCCGGTTACCTGACCTATAAAATCACCGGTCAATTTCGTGATTCAGTAGGCAGCCAGGTGGGGTATGTGCCTTTTGATTATAAGAAACAAGCCTGGTCCGGAAAAAGCGATTGGAAATGGGACGCCGTACCCATTGAAAAAGATAAACTGGTGGAACTGGTGATGCCATCCGGAATACTTGGAGAGGTAAGTCATCAAGCATCCCAAGAAACGGGCATCCCGGAAGGGTTACCGGTGATAGCCGCAGCTGCAGATAAAGCCTGCGAGGTAATCGGCAGCGGCTGTTTGGAACCCCATATCGGTTGCCTCAGTTTTGGCACCACTGCCACCATCAATACCACCCATTATAAATATACGGAGGTCATTCCCCTTATCCCACCCTACCCATCCGCCGTACCCGGTGCCTACAGCATGGAGATCCAGATCTACCGCGGTTTCTGGATGGTAAGCTGGTTCAAGAACGAATTTGCCCAAAACGAGCAGCGCGTTGCGAAAAATCGCGGTGTTGAGACGGAAGAATTGTTCGATGATCTGGTAGCCTCTGTTCCACCCGGGTCTTTGGGTCTTACCCTGCAACCCTACTGGTCACCTGGCTTGAAAAACCCTGGCCCGGAAGCCAAGGGGGCTATCATCGGATTCGGTGACGCCCACACCCGTGCTCATCTTTACCGGGCAATTCTGGAAGGACTGGGATATGGTCTGCGGGAAGGAGCCGAACGCACTTCCAAACGCACCAAGATACCCATCACTGAGATCCGCATTGCGGGAGGTGGCAGTCAAAGCGATGCTGCTACCCAACTGACCGCAGATATCTTCGGATTGCCCACCGCTAAACCGCACGTTTACGAGGCATCCGGTTTAGGGGCTGCCATCGATCTGGCGGTCGGGCTCAAACTGCACAACGATTTCAGCAGCGCTGTTTCCTCCATGACCCATATCGGCAAGACCTATGAGCCAAATATGCAAAATCATCGCATCTATGACGAGTTATACCGGCAGGTCTATCTGAAAATGTATGGGCTGCTCAAACCACTGTACGAGAACATTCGCGATATCACCGGTTACCCGGCAGACTAGCCCGGGATTAACTTTTTACAAAGAGCTTACAGCGGGTTAAAACCGTGCAAACACAGGCACGCTAAGCTTCACGCATGCCTAAGAACACGAAGCGAGTCCCCAAAAGAAATATTCAGGTAGTGGATATGCTGGTTCCGCCAGGTATTTTTATGGGTGTTGGGACATCTGGTGCATAAAAGTGGGGATATGCTGACGGTAAATACCGCCCAGGGGATGCGCCAGTTGATGGTGAACGATCAAACCACTTTTCTGGATGAAAATCAGCAGTCCATTTCACTCGACGACCTGCAACAGGCTGATAATCTGGCAATCTTCGGCAGCTTACAGCACGACGGGCAAACCACCTTCCTGGCTACAAGCGTGATCCGCATCAGCGCTTTGCCTTGAAACTCAACCGGTGATCACCTCCGGTGGGATGAAATGATGGCAACCGATAGGAGTCGGAGTCATATTAAGTGCCTGTCTTCTGCGCCTCCGTGCCCTGACGTAATAAATAGTGCTTTGCCAGCACAGCCAGCGAAACGCCATTCATCAAGAATGTCAGGATAGAAATTATTGTAAATGTGGGGTTTACGCCAAGACCGTTAATGTCGACGTAATCCATAATGGATGCATCGGTAAGTACGGACAATATAATAATGGTTATGTTTATCGTTATAAAAAGAAAAGTCTTATCCCCTGAATTTTTTTTGTTTTGAAACCAGAAAGAAATAGCCAGCAATACGATCGAAAGGCTGAGCAGGATCAGAATGATCGTATAGTGCGGAATGTAGGCATTCTGAAATCCGTTAAATACCCCATAAGTGCTGATATCTCTTGTCGTAGCCTGATTCAAGGAAGAATAATAAAATGTGGTGATATAAATAAAAAAACCACAGAGCAATACAGAAGCCATCTTATTTTTTCCCATGACAAATGCTCCGAACATCGCGACCAGCCAAATAAGCGCGGTCAGCCTCAAAGGTAGAATGGACCACGCCAAGCCTCGATCAATAGCCGAATTGCATGCAATGATAATAAGCATGCTTAATAGAAAGACTGCAGATACCAGGAATGCATATTTCCAACGTACGTTTTTAACTCTTGTAGTTTTTGCCGCCGTATTTGCTTTGTGATATGTTTCTTCAACCATCGCTTCTATTTTCGGAACAGAAGGCTTCGCTTTCTCACCATTTAGCAGTTCATTTGTTGTTACACCTAATATTTGAGAGAGTTTTGATAACAATGCTATATCGGGGTAACTTAATCCACGCTCCCATTTTGACACCGCTTTATCTGTAACCCCCAATTGCCCGGCTAATTCTTTTTGGGTTAACTTTTTTTCTTTCCTCAAATCAGAAATAAATTGAGCCATTTGCGGTAAATTCGCATTGATCATTTCTATTGTGACCTCCTTTCCCTGACTTATGGTCACATCATACCTTTTTTAATCCTAGAAACAAGCGACTCTTGGTTGAATGTTATCAACTAAACCAGCAGTAGAGCGGTCTGATTTCCAACTATATAGACCCGTAATGGCATCCTCACACCTCCTGCCCCTTATGCATGGCAGAGATCAGCGTGGAATCAAGAAAGAAACTTTCCCTTCATCCTGGGCTGGCAGAACATGGCTAGTAATAAAGCAAATCGTACTATCCAGTGATCAATTCCGATGGGATGAAATGATGACGATTGATATAGGGTATCTGGATCAGGTCAGGTTGGAAATCGAACAAAGATACAGCGGCATTCATCATCTCAAACCAGACCGGTGAATTGGGTGGCATATTTAGAATGGCGTTGATGAGATGATTAAAGAATTCTCCATGGCTGACCAAAACGACTACCTCATCAGGGTTGCTATGACGGGTAAGAATATCCTCCAACACACGCCGGGCACGCGCCGGTCGTTCTTCGCGCGCTTCATGTGAACGGTTCCACCAGCCATCCGCATCCACGCCTTCAGGATACTTTAACAGCGGATAATGTTCCGTAAAAAATTGCTTGCCATGCCCCGGCATACCAACGCGTTCTCCGGTCTCGTCATTTTTTAAGTAAACCCCGCCCACCTCATGGATATCTCTATAACCATGTAAAGGAAGCTGACAGGATTCTGCAATGGCTGAGGCAGTTGCCACCGTGCGTTCCATCAAACTGCAATACAGAGTGACCGGTACATTACGCTGGCTGCCATTCCCCTCCATTTGCACTTCCTGCAGTTCTTTTTGCATGAAAGCAGCCAGGTAGGGTAGTTGTTTTTTCCCGGTAGCCGAAAGCGGGGCATCTTCGCTGCGTCCGCTTAAAGAACCGGTTTCACTGTAAAGGGCATTGTTGTTGGATTGGGCGTGGCGAACATAATATAAAAGCATAAAAAATGATCTACTCCTATGGAAATTTAAAGCTAAATAATTGTAATCGATTCGCGCTTTTCTTTGGAAGAACTAGCGTGGTAAAATGGCTGCATCAATGAGTCCCTGTAGCTCAGTGGATAGAGCGCTGGCCTCCGGAGCCTGAGGCGGGAGTTCGAGTCTCCCCAGGGACACCATCTATTTTAAGCAGCCAAAAGCAACTTTCAAAATGGACCTGATCAACCCACTCGTACTGATACCGGCATTACTCGTTACGACAACCCTCTATTACACGTTACCGGAAAGCTGTCGGCGTCCTTATCTGTTGCTGCTCAGTTTGGTTTTTCTGGCTTCCATCACCCTCCAGGCGACTTTTTTCTTGCTGGCAATCAACCTGCTCAACTACGCTGCCGGGCTACTGCTCGAACGGAAACCGAAGCAGATCCGTCTGCGCACTTTCTTCATTCTGTTGAACGGACTTGTTTTGGTTCTGCCGCGTTACTTCAATTTGATCCATTTCAGCGGGTTGCCCTTCCCCATCCACTACCTCATTCCATTGGGAATCGCTTTTATCACGTTGCAAAATATCGGTTACCTGTTGGACGTTAGCCACGGTGTTATGTCTGCCGAACACAACCTGATAAACTTCTTGCTGTATACCTGCTTTTTTGCAAAACTATCCGCCGGACCCATTGAAGCCGCACGCCGCTTCTTGCCACAACTCAAACAGTATCCATGTATTTTTTCAACCGTTTTACAAAAAACATCCAAAGCTAAAGCTTGTTTGCGATATAATGACGTTTCGATAAACCGAAGTCTTTGCTAGGAGTATGGAACATGAAAGTTTACATCAGTGGCATCAGTGGATTTTTAAGCATCAA